>NZ_MOMD01000045.1:0-16030 GCF_001983015.1 Frankia sp. CcI156 | reverse complement strand
GGTTGAGCCTGGAAGTCCTTTGGGGGTGCAGTGATTCAGCTGGGTTCGGCGGGGAGGTGGATGGTGCAGGCGGTGTCGAGGGCGTCCTGGGGGCTCCCGTCGGTGAAACCCCGGTGATCAGCCGAACGGGAGACCGGAAATCGGTTCTCATGCTCTCCGCGGTCAGCGCCCAGGGAAAGCTTCATTTCATGCTCCAGCAGGGCGGGTCCGTCGACTCCAAGGTCTTCATAGAATTCTGCCGGAAGCTGCTCCAAGACGACGGTGGAAAGGTCTTCCTCATCGTCGACAACGTCAGTTACCACGATTCGAAGGCTGTCCGTCGGTTCGTCGCAGGAACAGACGGTAGGCTCCGGATTTTCTTTCTCTCGCCTTATGCCCCCGACACCAACCCGGACGAGTGGGTCTGGAACAACGTGAAGACCGCACAGATCGGCCGAAAAATGATGGGTGTAGATCCTTCAGAGTGAGATCGTTGGCTGGATGATCTCGGTTCCCTGGGTTTGGGTTGATCGTGAAAGGGCTCCTTGCCACTACGTTCGCGGGTGTCGAAGCCAGAACGTGACGTGAGCAAGGAGCCTGGGTGTCAGGGTATGAGGTTGGCTCGGAGAGGGTGTCGGCGGGTGCGTTCGCCGGGTCGGACGAGCTGTACGGGGCGTTGCGGGCGGGGCTTGCGGGGGCGGAGACCGCGGGCCTGACCCATGAGGGTCTTGAGGTGTGGTTGGAGGGCCGGGGCCGGGAGCTGCTGCGGTCGCTGTTCCAGGACCATCTTGATCTGCGGTCGGCGCGGGAGGTGCGGCTGGCCGAACCGCCGGCGGGGGTGGACGGGGTGGTCCGTACCCGGGTGGAGAAGGCGCATCGGCGGGCGCTGTCGACGGTGTTCGGCCGGGTGGCGGTGAGCAGGCTGGCCTATCGGGCGCCGGGGCGGCCAACCTGCACCCGGCGGACGGGGTGTTGAACCTGCCGGTGGGGCTGCACTCGCACGGGCTGCGCCGGCTGGTGGCGCTGGAGGCCGCGCGGGGGTCGTTCGACGCCGCGGTCGCCGCGGTCGCCCGGGCGACCGGGGTGAGGGTCGGTAAGCGCCAGCTTGTCGAGCTGGCCCGGTCGGTGGCGGTCGACGTGGCCGGTTTCTACACGGCCCCGGTGTGCGGGCCGGTGCCCGACGGGCTGCTGTTGGTGTTGCAGTTCGACGGGAAAGGTGTGGTGATGCGGCCGGAGGGGCTGCGCCCGGCCACCGCGAAGGCGGCCGCCGCGGGGCGGAAGCTGGCGACACGGCTGTCGCCCGGGGAGAAGAACGGGCGGAAACGGATGGCGGAGTTGGCCGCGGTCCACGACGTCGTCCCGGTCGTGCGTACCCCGGCTGACGTGCTGCCCCCGCCCGGGGTGACCGGGCCCGACGGGCCGAAGGCCACCGGAAAGTGGGTGACGGCCTCGGTCGTCGACGACATCGCCACGGTGGTGGCGGCCGGGTTCGACGAGGCCGAACGGCGCGACCCGACCCACGCCCGGACCTGGATCGTGCTCGTCGACGGCAACAACACCCAGCTCGACGCCGTCACCGCCGAGGCGGCCCACCGCGGCGTCGTCGTCCACATCGTCGTCRATCTCATCCACGTCCTGGAATACCTGTGGAAGGCCGCCTGGTCGTTTTTCACCACCGGGGACCCCGACGCCGAGGCCTGGGTCACCGACAAGGCCCGCAAGGTACTGGAAGGCCGGGCGGGCCAGGTCGCCACCGGCATCCGCCGCCGCGCCACCTACAACGGCTACAACCAGGCCGAACGCAAGGGCGCCGACACCTGCGCCGACTACCTCGACGCCAAGGCACCCTGGCTTGACTACGCCACCGCCCTGGTGGGCGGCTGGCCGATCGCGACCGGTGTCATCGAGGGAGCCTGCCGCCACCTCGTCAAGGACCGGATGGACATCACCGGTGCCCGATGGGGACTCGACGGCGCCGAATCCGTGCTCCTGCTCCGCGCCCTGGTCACCAACGGCGACTTCGACGACTACTGGAAGTACCACATCGCACAGGAACAGCACCGCAACCACCGCAACCAGTACGCCGACAACCGCATACCGCCCTGATCAACTCACTTCACAAGAACTGCACCCAAAAATGATTACATCGGTCTCGGATCTTTACTCCAACGCCCTCACCGCACTTCGCAGGCTCCAGGAGAACTCTGCGCTTGTCATCGGCTTCTTCGGTGACCCCCACCTCGCCTACATCCGCTGGTAGCCGGTCCAGCTACTTTCGTTCTCCTTAGTGTGCGCCCAGCGGGACGGGAGGTGAAGCCGTGAGGTAGCGGTGGATCCTGCTGTTCGTAAGCTCACCGTCGCTTGYCGGTGAAAGTCCGGTCCGGGTAGCTGCCAGGAGGCCCGGTAGCAGGCTGGCGGCTTCGTCTGGAAACGGGCGGGGTCGAAGCCCAGCGTCAAAGGCCCTGTGAGAGGGGGAGCGAGAGYGCGGTCCGTAGCATAAAGCGAAGCCTGCGGCGTCGTGAGGATCCTGCCCTCCGGGGTGGGAAAGGGAGTGCCGAGCCTCTCACTATCGGGGCGAAGGCCACGGAAGCGGCGAAGATCCTGGAATTGCAGCCGTGAGGAACTCCCCGGCGTATGGGGCGCGGAACGTGCTGACAGTGGCGGTGGGAACTGGGGAGGCCCTCCCCGGCCCGGCAGTCTACGGAAAGCTGCCGGAGAACCGTGCCCTATAACCGGAGATCCCGGGAAGTGGGTGGCGGGCCGGGTGGGCGTCGGAGGCGGCCATATTACCGTTCGAGCCGGCCGGACAACATAACCGGCGGTGAGGGAAGGGCCGCTGCTTCGTCGACGCGTGGAGTTGGAAGGAGGGGCTCGGTGAGTGCCATTGCTGCTATTCCCGCCGCTTCGGGATCCCGAGTGGATCCGGTCCGTGTCTTGCAGCACACGCTGTACCGGGCGRCCAAGGCCGATCCCGGGCGGAGGTTCCATGCGCTCTCGGACAAGGTCCACCGTGGGGACGTCCTGGAGCGTGCGTGGGCACTGGTGCGCGCCAACRGGGGCGCGCCGGGCATTGACCGGACCACCATTGCCCAGGTCGAGGAGTACGGGGTGTCCCGTCTTCTCGACGAGCTGGGCGGCGAATTGCGGGAAGGGGGGTACCGTCCTTTGCCTGTGCGCCGGGTAGAAATTCCCAAGCCGGGGGACAAGGGTGCGTCCCGGCCGCTGTCGATCCCTGCCGTCCGCGACCGTGTGGTGCAGACCGCCGTGAAGATCGTGCTCGAGCCGGTCTTCGAGGCGGACATGGCCGGGTGCTCGTTCGGGTTCCGCCCGCGGCGCTCGGCTCATGACGCACTGCAAGTGCTGGTGGATGCGTGCGGGAAGGGCCGTCGGTGGGTGGTGGAGACGGATATCGCTGATTGCTTTACGGCGATCCCGTTCGAAGGGTTGATGCAGACGATCGAGGAACGGGTCTGCGACCAGGCGATGCTCAGGTTGGTGCGTGCTGTCCTGCGTGCCGGCGTGATGCGCGACGGCGAGGTCCGGAGGCCGGTCAGCGGAATGTCCCAGGGCGGGCCGCTGTCCCCATTACTCTGTAACGTCTACCTGAACCGGCTTGACCGGGAATGGGACGACGGGGACGGGATGATGGTCCGGTTCGCGGACGATATCGTCGTGATGTGCTGGTCGGAGGATCAGGCGGTGCGGGCGATGGATTGTCTGGTCCGGTTGCTCGCTGATCTGGGGCTGGAGACCAAGGCAGCCAAGACCCGTATCGTTCACCTACAGGTGGGAGGGGATGGTCTTGAGYTCCTGGGCTTCCATCACCGCCTGGTGCTGTCGCGGGGTGACCGGGGCAGACGGAGGGTGGCGTTTCTTGCGCGCTGGCCCTCGGACAGGGCCATGCAGCATGCTCGGGATCGGATTCGGGAGATTACGGGACGGTCCAGGCTGCTGCTTAAGCCAGAGGCGGTCGTGCGGGAACTGAACCTGTTCCTGCGTGGCTGGGCCGGATATTTCCGCTACGGATATTCGGCACGGCGCCTTGCTATGATCAGGCGGTTCGCGCAGGTACGGCTGGCTCGGTTTGTTCGGGCCAGACACCGGCGCAGCATGGGCTTCGGCTGGCGGGTGCTGATACGCTCCCGGCCGGTGGACCTCGGCCTGGTCAGCCTGTCTGGGATTGTCGTCACTCCCAGGGCCGGAAAGCTCTGGCGGGAGAGACCGAATGCCGGCGGTGAACGGCGTCGGTAAGCCGTGTGTGGGAGAACCACATGCACGGATTGACGGGGGGCGGCTGGAGACGGAGCATGSTATGGACGGCCGGGATGAGAAACGGGCGGGAAACCGCGCGGACAAAGGTACCGGACCACGCGCCTAAAGCGAGATGCCACCGCGCCAGTCGCCTACCCTACACCGGCCGTGCAAAACCGATCGCATCACCCGACTTCCCTGGACACCGACGGTACGCACCAACCAGCGAACCGACCTTTCCTTATCCTGGGCGGCCCGGCCTACGACGCCCTGATCGCCTTCACCGCGGCCGAACATCAGGCGACTCTGATGAGTCTCGACCAGCGAGCCGCCGCCACCTACGAAGCCATCGGAATCACCGTGGGCCAGCTCGCCTCGTGATGACCGGCCGGCCCGGGTATCCGGCCGTGGTCGGGCAGAGCGGTGCGGATGAGGACCGGAAGATGTCTGGCGTGGGGCCCTACAGGTTCGCCGGCCGGCGCCGAAGGGTCGGTGGCCACGATCCCGGCATCGGCCGCGACCATCATGACCCACAACACCATGATCCAGCGACATCACGAATTAAAGATCAGTAGCGGCGGCCGCGGAAGGTACGCCGCAGGTCGTCGACCCATTGAGCGGGGATTTCCCAGGGAATGAAGTGGCCGCCGTGGTCGTGGGCGTTGAGGTTGACGTGGTTGTACCAGGCGGCGCGGTCGGAGTCGAGGAAGTTCTGAACCCGCTGGTCGGTACTGACGCCGGGTGGGTTTTCATAGCCGACGAAGGTGATGCCGGTGGGCGCCTCGATGGCTGGCTGCCGGTCGTGGGACGGGGTCCACGGGTAGCGGTTGTTGTTGGCGTAGGTGCGGATCGAGGTACCGATCGCGTTGGTCACCCAGAAGATCATGGCATGGGTGAGCAGGTCGTCTTTGGTGAAGACGGTCTCGATGTCGCCGCCGTTGTCGCTCCACTTCACCCAGCGTTCGAGTATCCARGCGAGCATCCCGGCCGGGGAGTCGGACAGCCCGTAGGCGAGCGTGCTCGGGGCGAGCACGTGCGCGGCGAGGTGGACGGCGAAGCGCCTCTCCACGGCGACGATCTGGGCGTGGATGTCGTCAGGAAGGCCGTCGGGGATGGGCCGGCCGCCGCTGAGGTCCCAGGCCCGGTCGCCGTTGAACAGGGTGAGCTTCAGGCCGGAGCCAATGTGGATGGCGTACAGCTCGTCGGCGTACTTGTGCCCAAGCTGGCCGGTAACCAGGGCTCCGACGTCGCAGCCGGCGGCGGCGTACCTGTCGTAGCCGAGGGTCTGAGTCATGAGGGTGTGCCAGAGGTCGGCGACCTTCCAGAAGTTCAGGTCCGGGTTGTTCGGCAGCGGTACGGAGAACCCGAAGCCGGGAAACGAGGGGATGATCACATCGAATGCTTCGGTGGGATCGCCGCCGTACGCGCCGGGGTCGGCCAGCGGATCGATGACCCTGGACCAGTGCCAGAACGTCCAGGGCCAGCCATGGGTGAGGATCAGGGGGGTCGGATCGGGGCCGACTCCGGCCTTGCGCATGAAGTGCACCGGCACGCCTTCGACCTCGACCTGGTAGTGCTCGTAGGCGTTGATGGCGRCTTCGGACTTGCGCCAGTCGTAGCCGGTGCGCCAGTAGTCGACAAGTTCTTGCAGGTAGGCGCGGTTCACGCCGTAATACCAGTCCTCGTTGCCCGCATCGAGCGGCCAGCGAGTCAACTCCAGGCGCCGCTGGAGGTCGGCGAGCACGTCGTCGGGCACGTGAATCGGCGTCGGCTTCAGTGGGAACGGCCGGGTCTCGACGGCGTGCGACGGCGTGGTTTCGTGGCTCATCGTCGTCTCCTTGTTGTCGTCTCGTCATCATCGTCTTCGCATCATCGTCTTCCTACCGCCGGTCGACGTAACCGGTGAGCCGGTCGACGTATCGGGTGAGTCCGGCTCGGCCGGAACGACATCGCCGCGTGGGGATCGGGCGGGCGTGACCCGGGTAGGAGATGGCTATGTGGACATGGCTACGAGGGATGGCGGCGCGCCGCCGGGCCCATTCCCGTTCCGGGTCCGGGTCCGTGGACAGTTCGGCCTGGAACCCGTCCGGCTGGTGGTGGTGTCTCGACCACGGACGCGCGGAGAACCCGCCGGATGCGCCCGGTCATCGGCGCCTGGGTCCCTACGGCAGTGCCTCGGACGCCGAGAACTGGCGGCAGGGGTTGGACAGGCGCAACGAGGAATGGGACGAAGCGGACCGCCGATGGGCCGGGRACCGCTGACGGTGGTGCTGCCGGCAMGGTCCGGTGGTCCTGTCGCCGGACCCGTACGGCCGTGAAGAGCGGCCGCCTCTGCCCGCGCTACCGCACCTCCGAGGACATCATCTGATTGGCCTGCGCATAGGGTGTCGCCTCGGCGGCGCATGAGAACGTACCTTCTTCGTGGATCTCCCGGGCCGCGCGCAGCACGGCCGCGAGAGCGATACGCGGCAGGAGGGAGCCGAAACTGATGCGKCGGACACCGAGCAGGCCCAGTTCGGTCACCGACGGGAACGGGGGCGGGCCCACCAGGACGTTCACCGGGCCCTGGACCCGCTTACAGACCTCGCGGATGGAGTCCGGGCCCAGCAGGCCCGGGGCGTAAAGCACATCGGCGCCGGCCGCCGCGTACGCCTGAAGGCGACGTATCGTATCTTCGAGATCGGGGTGGCCGTAGAGAAAGTTTTCGGCGCGTGCCGTGATGACGAAGGGGAAGGGCAGGCTTCGCGCGGCGGCGACCGCGTGGCCGACTCGTGCGACGGCGTCATCCAAGGCCAGGATCGGCGCCTGCGGTATTCCGGTGGCGTCCTCGATGGACCCCCCGACGGCTCCAGCCTCGGCGGCCAGCAGAACGGTCTTCTCGACGTCCCTGGGTGTCTGCGCGAAGCAGCTCTCGAGGTCGGCGGAGACCGGTAGCGGGGTTGCGGCGGCGATCGCACGGACGTTGGCAAAAGTCAGCGTGCGGTCGATCAGGTTCGCGCCGTCGRCCACACCGTGGCTGAAGGCCAGCCCGGCACTTGTGGTTCCGATGGCGACAAAGCCGGCCTGCGTCAGCAGGCGCGCGGTTCCGGCGTCCCAGGCATTTGCCATGACAAACGGACTGGCCTGCTCGTGTAGCTCACGGAATATCACCGCTTTGCGATGTTGCGCGGTCGTGTTGTCGTCCATCACATCAACTTTCCTGGGGGCAGTTGGGGCACCGGCGTGGATAGATGAGTTCTACGCGCTGGTCGACGGCCGGTGATGCGTCGCGGGTAGCGTCATCTTCGCAGGTGTCGCCTGMGGGTTTCGGCGCAACGCCGACATCAACGCGCCGCCCAGAATATTGCCGCAGGACGTGCGGTGAACGCGCGGGGAGGCATGGCATCGGCTGTGCCGACGAACCGCGAACCTCACCACCACGCCCCCTTTGGTGGGTGCGTAGGAGTCGGGATGCCCACCTTTCAGAGCGGGGAGGACGTCAGTCGCCAGCCCGGGACGCCCGCGGTGAGGGACGGTGGTTCTATGACCGACGACGACGATGACTGGGCCCCGCCGCCCGTGCCCCACGGCGACGGAGACCCGATAGCAGCCGCGGGCGAGGCGCTCAACGAAGCGKAGACCGCCCTGCGGACCTACGCCTGGATACCGGACGCGGACGAGGTCGATGCTGCCGCCGCCATCCTCCACCAGCTGGATTCCGGGCAGCATCGACCTGACGCCCCGGCCCGGTACCTCGTCCACCGGGCGCTGGACGAGACGTACCCGCAGCTGATCGCCTGGCGGCCCCGACCGCTGTACCTGTATGCGGCGGTGAAAACCGTGCAGCTTCTCGCCGCGGCACCGCCCACCCAGGAGCGTGACGATGYCACCCTCGTCGCCTGGGACCGCCTGACCGTCCTGCTCCGCGTCGTGTCCGCCACCGCGGGTGGCAGTAGCTGACATCTGCCCGGATCCGACATCTGCCCGGACCTGACACCTGCGCGACACCTGCCCGACACCTGCCCGCGCCGTCCCACCCGCACCCGGTGGCCGGCGACTGATCCGGAGGTGGCAGCCGCGATCGCCGAAGAAATAAGCTACATCGGCCCCCACCGCGGCGAGTCCGGAGGAGATGGTCGCGTTGCGTTTGGAGAGGTTGGCCCCGAAGTTGGCCCCGAAGTTGGCTCCTAGGTTGGCCCCGTGGACGGCGAGCCGGGCCGTCCGGAACCGGTCGGCGACCGCGTGCCCGGGTTGTCCGGAGCGTCACCGAGCCCCGCGCGCGAGGAGACCCGATATGGCGATCATGCTGGTCGGTGGGGTGCCGCTGCCGACAGCCCCGGCCCGGCGAGGACCCCGGTGGAGCGGGCGTTCAGGGCATACCTTGATACCCAGATGAAACAGACGCGAAGCGGAGTATCGGTGACTGACTCGACCATCATCTATACACACACTGACGAGGCTCCGGCCCTGGYGACGTACTCGTTCCTGCCCGTGGTCCAGGCGTACGCCGCGACGGCCGGGGTTAGTGTCGACAGCCGCGACATCTCCCTGGCGGGGCGGATCATCGCCAGTTTCCCCGAGGATCTCGAGGAGGCCCAGCGCATCGAGGACGCGCTCGCCGAGCTCGGTGAGCTGGCCAGGACGCCCGAGGCGAACATCATCAAGCTGCCGAACATCTCGGCTTCGATTCCGCAGCTGAAGGCGGCGATCGTCGAGCTGCAGAAGCGGGGCTATGCGCTGCCGGACTACCCGGACGACCCGAAGACCGACGAGGAGCGGGAGATCCGCGCCCGTTATGACAAGGTGAAGGGCAGCGCCGTCAACCCGGTGCTGCGCGAGGGCAACTCCGACCGCCGCGCCCCGGCCTCGGTGAAGAACTACGCCCGGACCCACCCGCACCGGATGGGCGCGTGGACACCCGACTCGAAGACGAACGTCGCCACGATGGGCGCCGGCGACTTCCGCTCCACCGAGAAGTCCACGATCATCGCCGCGGCCGGCACGCTGCGCATCGAGCTTGCGGGTGACGACGGCAGCACCACCGTCCTGCTCCCGTCCCTGCCGGTGCTGGCGGGCGAGGTAGTGGACGCGGCCGTCCTGCGGGTGGCCGCGCTGCGCGAGTTCCTCACCGCGCAGATCGCCCGGGCCAAGGCCGAGGGCGTGCTGTTTTCGGTGCACCTGAAGGCCACGATGATGAAGGTCTCCGACCCGATCATCTTCGGCCACGTGGTACGGGCCTTCTTCCCGAAGACGTTCGCCACCCACGGCGCGACGCTCGCCGCGGCCGGCCTGTCCCCGAACGACGGGCTCGGCGGTATCCTCAAGGGCCTGGAATCGCTGCCCGAGGGCGCGCAGATCAAGGCCTCCTTCGCCGCGGAGCTCGCCGAGGGCCCCGCCCTGGCAATGGTCGACTCCGACCGCGGCATCACCAACCTGCACGTGCCCAGCGACGTCATCGTCGACGCCTCCATGCCGGCCATGATCCRTACCTCCGGCCACATGTGGGGCCCGGACGGCCGGGAGGCGGACACCCTGGCGGTCCTGCCCGACTCGAGCTACGCCGGCATCTACCAGGTCGCCATCGACGACTGCCGGGCGCACGGCGCCTACGACCCCGCGACGATGGGCTCGGTGGCCAACGTCGGCCTGATGGCGCAGAAGGCCGAGGAGTACGGCAGCCACGACAAGACCTTCGAGATCCCCACCACGGGCACGGTGCGGATCGTCGACCAGGCCGGCACCGTGGTGCTGGAGCAGGCGGTCGCCGCCGGCGACATCTTTCGCGCCTGCCAGACCAAGGACGCGCCGATCCGGGACTGGGTGAAGCTCGCCGTCGCGCGCGCCCGCGCCACCGGTGACCCGGCGGTGTTCTGGCTCGACGAGAACMGCGCCCACGACGCGAGGCTGATCGAGAAGGTCCGGGCGTATCTGCCCGGGCACGACACCTCCGGGCTGCGGATCGAGATCAAGGCTCCGGTCGACGCGATCGCGTTCTCACTGGAGCGGATCCGCCGCGGCGAGAACACGATCTCAGTCACCGGCAACGTGCTGCGTGACTATCTGACCGACCTGTTCCCGATCCTGGAGCTCGGCACGAGTGCCAAGATGCTCTCGATCGTCCCGCTCATGAACGGTGGCGGCCTGTTCGAGACCGGCGCCGGCGGCTCCGCGCCCAAGCACGTCCAGCAGCTGCTCAGGGAGAACTACCTGCGCTGGGACAGCCTGGGCGAGTTCCTGGCGCTCGCGGCCAGCTTCGAGCAGTTCGCGCGGACGACGGGCAACGCGCGTGCCCAGGTGCTCGCCGACACCCTCGACCGCGCGACCGCCACCTTCCTCAACGAGGACAAGTCGCCCAGCCGCCGGCTGGGTGGCCTCGACAACCGCGGCAGCCATTTCTACCTGGCGCTCTACTGGGCGCAGGAGCTGGCCGCGCAGATCGGCGACCCCCGTCTCGCGGAGGCGTTCGCCGGTCTCGCCAAGACGCTCGCCGACCAGGAGAAGGCGATCGTCGACGAACTGATCGCGGTCCAGGGCTCGCCTGCCGACATCGGGGGGTACTACCAGCCCGACCCCGTCAAGGCCGCGGCCGTCATGCGTCCGTCGAAGATCTTCAACGAGGCCATCGCCAGCCTCGGCTGACGAGACCCGAGCGAGGGTCCCACGCCAAGGAGGGGGATCCCACGCGATAACGCGATGAGAGGAGGGCCCCGGCCTCCGGGTCCGGACCCGGACCCGGGGCCCTCCCGTCGTCGGCAGCGGCCATGCCGTGACTCCGTGTAGCGCAATGGCCTCCATCTGCCGCGGCGGAACTTCGCTCCAACGATGAACCGGCATATGGATTGTTATTCCGTCATCAACATGTCTGTTGAGGTTCATGGGCGGCGCCTAGCGTCAGCCGGGTAGTTGAGCGATTTTCCGGGCCAGTCAGTGATATTGAGCAGGGTTTCGGGCTGGTCGGTGATGACGACGCGCTGGAGTTGATCAGGTCCCGGTTGCCGGGCCTGTCGCCGGCGGAGCGGCGGGTCGCCGATGCGGTCCTGCCGGCGCCGCTGAAGGTCCTGGACATCTCGTGACCCGGACCGGCCGGGCCCTGATCTGACGCGTCCCCGCCGCCGGGCGATGCGGGCGAACGCCGCGGCCCGGCCGCCACAGCCCGGCCGCCGCGGCGGCGAGCAGGCAGCAGGCACCGGCTCCCGCCAGGGCCATCCAGGGGACCCAGCCACCCGGAGGATTCCACTGCGACGAGCCCAGGAACCAGGCCGGTCCATAGCTGCCCACGGCGCTGCGCTGCCAGTCCGTCCACAGGCCGACGGCATGCACCGCGACCACCGCCATGACGGCGACGGCGGGCCCCGCCCGGCGCAGGGTCGCGGGGATACGCGCGGCCCGCCGGGTCAGGATCTCCCCGGCCGCCAGGGGTACCAGCACCGCGATCGGCAGCAGGTACCGCCCGTAAACCGGGAAGCGCGTCTGCCGCAGRACCAGCACGTCGAGCACCACCGCCACCGCCACCACGCCGATCAGCACCGCGCCGAGGCGGATCCGCTGCCGCCAGGTTCCCACGACGAACGCCGCACCGAGCAGGACCARCAGGCACGCGCCCCACGTCCAGTAGGCGAACGAGGGCATCCGCAGGCTCGCCCAGCCGAACACCCCGACCCACTGCCGTGCCCAGGCGGGCGCGTCGGACGACAGCTGCCGCAGCCCCTGCTCCGCGAGCTCACGGCGTATCCCCGGGTGTGGCTGCACGCGCCTCTCCCAGACCGCGGTCGCGACGACCCCGGCCACGGCGAGGGCGATCCACGGAACCGAGAGCCACCCGACCAGCCGGTGCCKCCGGGGCCCCTCCGTTGGCTGGGTCCCTTCTGTTGACCGGGGCCGCTCGACCGGCCGGGGCTGCTCGACGGCGGGTACCGCATCGACGGCCCGCGCCCGCGCGCGGGGGGCCGCGAGACCGGCGGCGATCATCGGGGTGAGCAGCACCCACAGGGGACCGGACGGCCGGGACAACGCCACCAGCGCGGCGACGAGGCCGAGGGCGGGCCAGATCCACCTCGGCGGCGCGCCCGGTCGACCGAGTCGCAGCGCCAGGGTGAACAACGCGGTCGCGCCCGCGATCTCCATCCCGTTCGTGCCGAGGACGGAACCCAGGAACAACGCCATCGGCGAGACCGCCAGCAGCACGCCGCCGACCGAGAGCAGTCCGGCGCGGGAATCCCAGGAGGCGAAGATAATGATCGTCAACAGCGTCACCACGATGGCAGCCGAGGTCGCCCGCCCGGCGTAGAGCGCGCCGTCCGCCGTGTGCGTGTGGATCATCACGGCACCCTCGACCGCGTAGAGATAGGGCTCATAGGTGCCCACGTAACTGAGGGCCCGCGTCGCCGGCGGCCGGGGGCGCGGACGGTCGAGGCACGCGACGGACACCCAGTCGCGGAAGAGGTCGCAGGGCAACCCCGCCGCGCCAGGGTTGAGCCCGGCGGGCAGGGCGAAGACGCGGCTGTTGCGATTGATCCAGTCGATCCGTTCGGCGCGGCCCGGTCCGTTGCCGAACGACGGATGTGCCAGCCTGCCGGGTGTTCCCGTCCATTGTCCGGTGCCCGCGCCGACCGCCTTCACGAAGTGGGCGGGCTCGTCGGGGCCGAACCCCGGCGGGTTGGTGGCGACCCAGGCCGCGACGAGCAGGAGGAACCCCGCGACGAGAAGCCGGGGAGGCAGCCGGGACGCACCCGGGGACCGGTCGGCCGTGCCACGCAGCCGGCCCCGCCGGCCCGGCCAGCCCGGCCGGCCCCGCCGGCCCGGCCAGCCCGGCCGGCCCCGCCAGCCCGGCCAGCTACTTCGGCCACTCCGGTGATGCGCGGCACTGCCGGGACGGTCCGTCGCCGAACGGCACTCCGGTCCACCGGCCATGACTCCCCCGTCGCGCCCCGACGTCCGATGGTTCCCTCGCCCCATCGCACCCTGTCACGCTTATCTAACTCCACTGCATGATTGGCGGATTGGCGGGACCGGGCCGATCGTCCGCGGGTCGCCACCAGGGCCCGCCGGGCGGAACGGCGAGGCGGCGGGGCGGCGGGGCGGCGGGGCGGAGCGGAACTCAGCCGGCGCCGGGCACCGTGACGTTCTTCTCCGTGAAGCCGAAACCGGCCTGTCCGGCGGTCTGCTGGAAAGCGGTGAAGAGGTTCTCCTCGGAGTTGATGTCGGCATCCGTCGCGGTGCCGTTCTTCAACTTCCCGGTGAGGGTGTTGAACTTGTCGCTGATTGACTGCACCGCGTTGCACAGTGACGGGTTGGCCAGGGCGAACTTCTTGGCGACCTTGAGTTCGTGGACGGTGAACACGCCGGCGACCGCGGCCTTGGCGTAGGTACGTTTCCGTTTCGGGGCTCCGGATCGGAAGCCGCCGTTCTTCGCCGGCTTGTAGATGTACCGGTGGAAGGCCCCGAGCGCGAGGCCCGCGTGCACCGCGAACCGCGTCTTGGCGAAGGCCCTGCTGTTGCCGCCCGTCGGGCAGGCACCGCTGTACTCGGAGTCGTCGTCGGTGCCCGTCGAGCTGGATGCCGTGGCGCCCTGCACGGTCTTGGAGCCGCCGTTCGAGGAGTTGCACGCCCCGAGCAGCACGGCCGGGAGCAGCGCCACCAGCAGGACGATTCCCCATCGTGATGCGCGGCCCGCCGGTCTGGCGATCATCGAAGACATCCACTACCTACTTTCGACAGCGTTCGCCGGCATCGCGGATGTCCGGCGAACGATCTACGGCGTTACGCGTGCGATGGGTGACTCTAGACGAGTAGGCCCTGGATCGGAGCGGATGGGGCAAACGGGCAGGTGGGCAGGCAGGCAGACGGGCAGGCAGGCAGACGGGCAGGTGGGCAGGCAGGCAGACGGCGGCACAACGGGGTTTCGGGTCAGCGTTCGCTGCCGGTGACCGGCGTGCTGCGGGCCTCGGCCGGGACGGACCGGGCCGCGGGGTGGACCCGCCCGGCCGGCCCCGCGGCGAAGGCCTGCAGCAGGGTGGTGGTGACCTGGGTGACGAACCGCTGCACCGGCTCCCCATGGGCGCCCGGCCCGCAGACATCGAGCAGGGCGCACACCCACGCGCTGGTGCCGGCGTCGAAGACACCGGCCCCGGACGGCGCCGTGTAGTAGCTGACGTCGGAGTAGTCGGCCTGACCGTGGCAGGCCACCGGCGAGTGGGCCAGCACTTCGATCATCTGTGGCGTCGGCCGGTTGGGATCGACGCGATCATATTCGGACCCGATCATGCCCGGGATCCGGCTGCCCGCCGCCAGCCCCGTGYCGGCCAGCAGCCAGTGACCGGGGTTGGTCACCACCAGATCGGCGTGCACCGGGTTGCACTGGTACATGCCGCCGGTGAGCGAGCTCTCCGGGTCGGCGTTCGGCGGCGACGGCCAGTTCGCGGTGATCTGGCTGTTGTCCCGCCCGTACAGGGGGTCCTCGTTGGCGACCTTGTAGCCCGTTTCCAGCCGGTCGGGCCCATGGGGCGTGGGCGCGAGCCGGATCCGGCGGTATACGGCGTTGGCGCCGAGGAAGGCGATGTTCGCCCCGGCGTCCCGGGCGGCGGTCAGCGTCGCCCGCATCCGCGGCGAGTAGTACTCGTCGTGCCCCAGCGAGATCACCGCGCGGGCACCGTCGAACAGCCGCGGCTCGGCATGCAGGTCGATGTCGGTGGCATAGGCGAGCGGCAGGCCGAGCCGCTCTGCCAGCGTCACCAGGGGCGCCTCGTTCCCGGTGAAGTCCGCGGCACCGTCGCCGTAGCCGTAGGGCCGGTCGAACGAGACGACGCGGGCGCGGTCGGCGAAACCCCGCAGCCCGTGGTAAAGGCTGTAGCCTCCCCAGGCGTTGTACGCCTGCCAGGTGGTGACCGAGTTGAGGATCACGATCCTGCCCTGCGCGGACGGGCTGCGCACCGTCAACGGCACGTACGACTGGAATCCGTTGCTGCTGTCGAGGCGGAACAGGTAGTCGCCCGGCGGCCACGTCGCCGTGTCGAAGGTCACGGTCGGGGCCCACGACGCGGCCGACACGGTGTTCGTCGTCGCGTTCATCGCCGCCGACGGCTGGACCCGGCCGGGCAGCTCCTCCCGCCGGGTGATGAGCCGGCAGGTGTGGCCGCCGTACCAGCCGATCCGGAACACCGAGACGGCGAGCCGGCTCGCCGTGGTGGAGGCGAACAACCGTACGGGCTGACCGGGGTCGACGCCGACCCGGTCCAGCCAGCCCTCGACCGCGTGGCCCTCGCCGAGCCGGGCCAGCCCGCAGTCGGCGCCGGGCCGGGCGTTTTCGGCCTTGACGTCGAACCCGGCGGGCGTGTCCGGCTCCGTGGGTCTCCCGGACCCGCCCGACGCGTCGGTACCGGCCGACGGCCGGTTACCCGCCGCGGGCGATGAGCCGTCACAACCGGTGCCGACCAGCCCGATCAGGCCGACCAGCGCGACGGCCGTCAACGCGACACGGGGTGACACGGGACGGGATCGCACGGCGCCCGACCGGACGATGCCCGACCGGACGATGCCGGAGGGGACGATGCGGCCGCCGGTCGGGCGCCTGTCCTGCCGCGACCACCACGTAACCCGCAGTCCCGACGCAATCTGCGATCGCAAGCCGCCCCCGTCCCTACCCGATCTTCACCTCGCTCCCGTGCCGGATCGCTATCCGATCGACCTGATGGCTCAGTGCGAGGATGTGGCGGGTCAACCGTAGCCGCAGGCCCGGGGGACCCGCCCAGCGCGCTGTGACCCTGTCCTGCGTCGTGACCCTGTCCTGCGTCGTGACCTGCGCTGCGTCGTGACCTGCGCTGCG
>NZ_MOMD01000044.1:0-17349 GCF_001983015.1 Frankia sp. CcI156 | reverse complement strand
CTGCGTCGTGACCTGCGCTGCGTCGTGACCTGCGCTGCGCCGAGGCACCCGTGATGCGTCGGGCACCTACTATGACCGGATGGTTGCGAGGCCGGAGGACGGCGTGAGCTGTCAGGCGCTGACTCCGGTCTTCGCGCTGCTGGGGAAGCGGTGGAGCGGTCTGATCATCAGTACGCTGATGGCTGGCCCGGCGAGGTTCTCCGAGATAGCGAAGCTGGTGCCGGGGGTGAGCGAGCGGATGCTGTCGGGCCGCCTCACCGAACTCGTCCAGGCCGGCCTCGTGGAGCGTGAGGTTCTCGAGGGGCCGCCGGTGGCGACGCGTTATCGGCTCACCCGGCGGGGCGAGGGGCTGCGCACGGCGCTGCACGAGCTGGAGGTGTGGGCGCAGGAGCATCTCGTCGCGCGCGGGGAGCCGCCGTGTCCCAGGACCCCCTGACCGGGGCTTGCTGACCGGGGCTTGCCGGGCCGGTGGAGGTGCCCGCGGCCTCCGTCGCGAGCCCGGATGATCTCGGGGCGCGGGCTCGCGACGGCGCGGGACCGGTTGGGGAGCCGGGTTGATCAGGGGGCGATGAACTGCAGGTCGAGCTCGATCTTGACCTTGTCGGAGAGGGCGAGCCTGCCGGCACCGAGCGGCAGGTTGAAGGTGATGCCATAGTCGCCGCGGCGGATCTCGGTCGTCGCGGYGAAGCCGGACCGGACGCGGCCATCTACGGGGTGAGTGTCGACCCCGTAGAACTCGACCGCCAGGGTGACGGGTCTGGTCACGCCGTTGATCGAGAGATCGCCGGCGAGTTCGTACTCCTCGTCGCTGCCCGTGACGGACGTCGAGGTGAACGTGATGGACGGATGGGACGCGAGGTCGAAGAAGTCGGCGGAACGCAGGTGCGCGTCCCGGTCGGGCTGGTTGGTGTTGATCGAGGCCAGGTCGATCTCGGCGCCGACGGACACCGACTCCAGGGTGTCGCCGACCGACAGCGTCGCGGAGAACGTGTCGAAGCGCCCGCGGACGTTGGTGACGCCGAGATGGCGAATCTGGAAGTTCACGCCCGAGTGCGCGGGGTCGAGCGTCCAGGTGCCGGCGGCCAGAGGCAGCGGAGCGACGTCGGACGGGGATGGCGCGGTCACGGGACCTCCAGGTCGATGATCGACTAATGGGGCGGTGGCCGTTGCGGCTGCAACGGTACCCCTACAAAACATTAGCGGCTAACGAAAGACAAGGGGTAGCGGGGCCCTGGCCCGCTGTCGGTTCAATGTTGGTACCGGTTCAATGCCGGTGCCGGTGCCTGTCCTCATGGGGGTGTCAGTCATGTCGCGTAGGCGGAGTGAGGCTTTCGAAGCGGCGGCCGGGGTGCGTGCCGGGGCCGGGGTGCGTGCCGGGGCCGGCGGTGACGAGGACGCCGACCTGCGGGTGGAGGAGCCGGCGTCGGCGGCGGCGGGGCTGGCGGGGATGGGGCATGCGGTGGCGCGGTCGTGGGAGCGGATGGGGCCGGCCCGGGGGTGCGGACGTTGCGGCTGGTGAACCAGGATCACGGGTTTGACTGTCCGGGGTGCGCGTGGCCGGATCCGCCGGTGGGGGAGCGGTCGGTGGCCGAGTTCGCCTTCACCCCGCCGCGCCGCCACGGGTTCGATGCGGTGGGGACGATCCGGGCGATGCGCGACGGCCGGGTGAGGGTGTTCCTCGGCATGGGCGGGAACTTCGTGGCCGCGAGCCCGGACACCGCGGTGACGGAGGCGGCGATGCGGTCGTGCCGGCTGACGGTCCAGGTGTCGACGACGCTGAACCGGTCGCATGTGGTGACGGGCCGGGCGGCGTTGATCCTGCCGGCGCTGGGCCGTACGGAGATCGACGTGCAGGCCGCCGGACCGCAGCAGGTCAGCGTCGAGGACTCGATGGGGATGGTGCACGCCTCCCGCGGCGGCCTGGCGCCGGCCGGCCCGGGGCTGCGCTCGGAGGTGGCGATCGTCTGCGGCGTCGCGGCGGCCACCCTGGCCGGCCAGCCGGAGGTGGCCGAATCGGGGACAGCGGACCGGGTGGGGCTCGCCGGGGACTACCGGCGGATCCGCGCCCACATCGCCCGGGTCGTCCCCGGGTTCACCGATTACGAGGCGGGCCTGGCCGAGCTGGGGGGATTCCCGCTCCCGCACCCGCCGCGGGACAGCCGGACGTTCCCGACGCCGAGCGGGCKGGCCGCGCTGACGGTCAACACCTGTGAGGTGCTGCGGGTCCCGCCGGGACACCTGCTGTTGCAGACCGTCCGCTCCCACGACCAGTACAACACGACGATCTACGGCATGGACGACCGGTACCGCGGGGTGCGCCGCGGCCGGCGCGTCGTGTTCGTCCACCCGGACGACCTCGACGACCTCGGTATCGCCGACGGCACCCACGTCGACCTCGTTGGGGTCTGGACGGACGGGATGGACCGGCGCGCGGAGAACTTTCGCGTCGTGGCCTACCCGACCGCCCGCGGCTGCGCCGCCGCCTACTTCCCGGAGACCAACGTCCTGGTCCCCCTCGACAGCACCGCCGCCCGCAGCAACACCCCCACCTCGAAATCCCTGATCATCCGCCTGGAGGCAGGCTGAGACCGGGCCGGCACGGGCGAGTCGGAGGTATCCAACGGCCGGTCAGCCACGGTGGGGGCGGGTCCATATGATCATCTGGTCGCTCCTGTGCCCGGTCCGGCCTGTGGGCGGGTCCAATGGGTCGCCCGGCTGGGCGTATCGGTCGATCCAGGACGCGAGGGTGTCAGATGCGCCCACTCGAAGCCCCGGCGCAGGGGTGTGTTCCGGCGGCTGGATCAGGCCGTCGCCGGCGTCGATCTGCCGGCGGAAGCCCCCCGCCGGGGCAGAGCGTCCGCKGCGCCTGCGGGGGTGGCTGGTCTGCGTCGTGCGAGATCGGGTTCTTGACGGCGGTTGCCGGGGAGGATGCGGCGCTCCCAGCCGAACAGGTAGAGCAGGACGGGGACGAAGGCGAACTTGAACAGTTCGAAACCCTGCGCGGAGYTGATGAGGGAAGCGACCAGGAAGGGTATGAAGAGGGCGRCCGATGCCGGCCGTTTGACCAGCCGCAGCAGGACCAGGAAGATCGCTGCCAACAAAGCGTACGCGCCGATCCGACCGAAGTCGAACAGCCAGGTCACGTAGAGGGAGTTGGCCGCGTAGTTCCGGTCGTCACCGTATTTCTGGGCGAGATAGACGGAGTTCGAGTTCGGGCCGTAGCCGATGTTCGGATGACCGTTCTGCCGAGCCTCGGCCATGACGATCCGCGCGCTCGTGTAACGGCCGTTGGCGGTGGCGGGTGCCGTGTCATCGCCCAGCGCATCGAGTCCGGCGACGAGCCGGCCGAACGCGACCGTCAGGCCGTTGTTGCTGGCCAGGTAGCCGGTCGGGTCGATCCGGCCGATCCCGACGACGGTCAGTGGCAGGACGGCGGCGAGGACGATCGTCCGGCGGCCCCGGGCAGCCACCGCTCGAATCCCGTTGAGATAACAGAAGATCAGGCTGATAGCGGCGGTGAGCAGGACCGTGGGTGATTTGGTCAGCAGACCGGCGAGGACGACGAGTGCCAGGTTTCGCCACGACCTGCGCCGGACCGCCAGCAGGATCAGCACGGAGATGACCGGGGCCCAGGACGAGGGCTCGGCCAGCAGCCCGCGCAGCCGGGGCGTGCCGCCGGAGCCGGCGTCTACCCACACCGGCGCCGGTAGGACGGCGGCGACGGCATAGCCGGCCAAGGCGATCCACACGCAGCCCAATGACATCCGCCAGAAGACGTGTTCGAGGTGGCGGCGATCGAAGAAGAATGCCGCAAAGACGGCGATCGAGGCGTAGAAGACGCCGAACCGCAGGCTTGCCGCGAGGTATTCGGCCGCGCCGTCCGGGCCCATCGGGCCCATCGGGCCCATCGGGGCAAGGGAGTAAAAGCACATGACCGCCGCGATGAAAAGTACGGCCGACAGGCTGCGCAGCGCGCTGTGGACGAAGGTGGCACCGTTGCGGCGCGAGACCAGGGAGAGCACCGCGAGAAAGGAATAGAGAAAAACCTGGATCTTTGTGGTCGGGATGCCCACCCTGGCCGTTGGGGAGACCGGAACGGTGCAGACCAGATAACAGCCGACGAACACCCAGGTCGCCAGCCGGGCGGCCGGCCCGATCAGCTCGTTCTGCTGCGTCTGCTCCGCGGTTTCCGGGGCGGTTTCCCGCATCCCGGGGGAGCTGGCGGAGGTCGGATCGGGGCAATCGTGACCGATTTCATCACTAGCATTATAGATTTCCCTCCAAGGGGATAAACGCCGTGATTTTCCCGAAGCCCATGGGGAGCATGGTAACAACCACCGGAGCACTTTCCCGCGGCCTCCCTCGGCGGTGGGGCGCGGGTGTCGCCGCGGCGACCCTTTCCGGGGATCGACTGCCGATAGAGGCCGGACTGCTCGCCGGGCTTCCCACGAACCGGGTCACGACCCGGAGACCCCTTGCGCGGCACCGCGCAGCCGGGCGGCGGCGAACAGGTCCGCCATCGCCGCCGGGAAATCCTCGCTGATCTGTGGACCCAGCTCCGGGCCCACCTCGTCGACTCCCGGGCCGGCGATCTCCAACCGGTGGACGACCGCGGTCCGGCCGTCGCCGAGTGGCGTTAGCGTGTGCCGGATGATAACCCCTCGCGTAGATGGTCTGTCCGAAGACATTATAGGGAGGGTGATCCGGCGAGAGCCGGTGAGCCGTCCGAATCCCGTGCGCGGTGGTTTTCCCCGCCCGGCTCGACCCGCTGACCGCATTCATCCTGGACAGGCCCACTTTTAGGATCACCGGCGTGGCGACAGRCCCACTTCTAGCGTCACCGGCATCGCAATGCACACGCGGGAAGGAAGCCACATGCAGGAAAGAGGCCACGTGCAGAAAAGAAGTCATGTGCCACTGGGGCGTCACATGCGAGAAATCGGCCACGCGCGGGAAATGGGCCGCGTGCGGGAAGGAGGTCACATGCGGGAAACGGGTCACGCGCGGGAAACGGGTCATGTCCAGGAAGAAGGCCAGGAAGGAGGCCACGCGCCGCGGAGACGTCACGCGCGGCTGGTAGGTCACGGGCAGCAGGACATCGTGAGGAGGGGACGGCGCTCCCGGCGGCGCCGGACCGTCATCGGGCTCGTCCTCGCCGCGACGACCGCGGCGACGACCAGCGCCCTCATCGACCCCGCCGCGGCCACCGGGCCGACCACGGCTTGGCACCACACATCCTCCTACCGCGGGGATGTGGTCTCCGTCAAACGGCTACGGGTCCTGTCGGCGGAGTATGTGCGGGCGGTCCTGGCCAGTACCGGGTTCGACGCCGATCCGGAGGTGATCCGGTCGGGGGTGCGGACCTACCGGGTCGTGTACTACACGATCGACCCCCGTGGACGTCGGACGACCGCCAGCGGCCTGGTGGCGCTGCCGCGCACCGAGGACCGCTGGCTGCAGGTCGTCTCCTACGCCCACGGCACCGAGATCAACCGCGCGGACGCCCCGTCGACCGCGACCGATCTGGAGGCCAACTCCTGGGGGCAGGCCCCGGCCCTCACCTACGCCGCCGCCGGGTTCGCTGCGGTCGCCCCCGACTACCTGGGCTACGGCGTCGGGCCGGGTGACCATCCGTGGTTGGATGTCCCCTCGGAAACCAGCGCGTCGCTGGACCTGCTCCGTGCGGCGCGCACCGTCGCCGCGCGTGAAGGCCGGAAGTTCAAACGGGATGTGCTGGTCACCGGGTTCTCCCAGGGCGCTTCGGCGGCCACGGGACTGGGGAAGGCACTGTGGGCCGGCGCCGACCCGTCGTTCCGGCTCGGTGCCCTGGCGCCCGTCAGCGGAGCCTATGACCTGCGTTCCGTGGAGCTGCCGGCATGGCTGAACGGGCAGGTCGCATGGCCCTTCGGTGTCGGCTACACCGCCTTCTTCCTCGTCTCCTGGAACCRCCTGTACCACCTGTACCGCTCGCCCGCGGAGGTGTTCCAGGATCCGAAGGTCGCGACGCTCTTCGACGGCAAGCACACCGGGGAGCAGATCCTCGCCGGCCTGCCGGCGACCACCGGCAAGCTGCTCACCCCGCACGGCTTCGACCTGCTCCGCAACCCCTGGGACGGGCTGGCCGTGGGGCTGTGGGCGGCGGACCATACCTGTTCGAACTGGAACCCGAGGGCGCCGGTCCGGCTCTTCGTCGGCGGCGCCGACCATCAGGTTCCGCGGGCCAACAGCGAGCATTGCCAGGCCGCGTTCCTGGCACGTGGCGCCGACGCCCCGATCATCAACCTGGGACCCAACGTCGGTCATCTCGACTCCAACAAGGCCGGTACGGCCGCGGTCGTCCGCTGGTTCCGGCAACAGGTGCAGCAGTAGCGGCGAGTTGACGGACCAGGACGATCCATGCTCTCCGGCCTGATCCCGGCGCGGGCCTGATCCCGGCGCGGGCTGGGCCGGACGGTCGGGGCGCGGGTGGTTGTGGCATTCCACCCGCGTCCCGACTACCGCCGGTCCCATCGCCGGCGATGGTCGGTTCATCGCCAGCGGCGGTCAGGTATCTCGGCGCCTCTTGGGAGTGCAGACAAGATAATCAACGGTGTTGACGACGTTCCGACCGCCATTTTTGATCATGGCTAGATTCGGAAAGGCCACACCGGGGGCCCGATGGTTTCGGTGCGGACGGGGAAATTGGGGCTGGGCATATTGACCTCGAGTCCGAGCCTCTTGTTGATTTTGAGAGCGCGATTCRCATAAAAAGCGAGGATTCGYGGGGCCACTGACGCCACCGTGGCGGTGGCCGGCTCGGGTATGACGGCCGAAACTATCGCAGCTATGTCGACGCCGTTAGCGACCATCTCGGTCTCCTCTCTGGTGAAGAAGATCTTCCAACCCTTGTGGACGCTGGTGGCGGATGCCATTGATGCTCCGTTTATGTCTGACCTCAGGTCCCGACAGGCGACAGGCTTGCACCAGAGCGACGGAGACTCGATGGTAGTTCGCTGATGGCGCAATAAGCACTTACTTGCGGTAATGGCACCACTGGGCGTTTCCGCGGGCAGGATGCGGCCGACCGGGCGGGTGACCAGCC
The DNA here is from genome assembly GCF_001983015.1 of Frankia sp. CcI156. Classification (NCBI taxonomy): domain Bacteria; kingdom Bacillati; phylum Actinomycetota; class Actinomycetes; order Frankiales; family Frankiaceae; genus Frankia; species Frankia sp. CcI156. The sequence continues at coordinate 10,268 of NZ_MOMD01000044.1, read as the reverse complement.
GTCGGACGACGACGATGCGCTGGGTGCTCGACACATCCCTGAAGCCCATAGGTGGCCCATGGCCGGCGTTGACCRCCTGAACGATCTTCCTGCCCGGCGGGATACCAGCTCCGCTCACGAGAGGAAAGGAGGAAAGGAGGAACGAAGGGGGGAGGGGCCGGGCGAAGGAAGAAATGATCGGGCAACGGGAAGCGGAAACCCGACGCGCGCAGTCCGCCGTCCAGGGGGCGGGCTCAGGAGTGGTGAGGTGAGCCCCGTTTCTCGGACACCTGCGTAGTAGGWTCCTATCCGGCTTATGCGGCGTCCGCAATGGTTGCGATGGTTGTGTGGTAAAGGTTTTCGACCTGGTCGGGGGTTTGGTAGTGCAGGGTGGAGTGGAGSCGCTGCCGGTTGTAGAAGATCTCGATGTAGTCGGTGATCGCGGTGCGGGCGGCGCGGCGGGTCGGGTAGATCTCCCGGTGGACGAGCTCGTTTTTCAGGGTTCCGAAGAAGGATTCGGCGAGGGAGTTGTCCCAGCACACTCCGGTGGCGCCGGCGGACGGGAGGACCTGGTGGCGCTGAAGAGTCCTCTGATAGGCGTCGGAAAGATATTGCGAGCCGCGATCCGAGTGGAAAACCGCTCCTGGCGCCAGTCGGGTCCGGGTCGCGGCCATCGCGAAAGCGTCGATGATCAGATCGGCGCGCATGTGCTCCGCCATCGACCAGCCTATGACTTTTCTGGAATAGCAGTCGATGACGGTCGCCAGGTACAGCCATCCCTCACCGGTGCGGATGTAGGTGATGTCCCCGACGAGCTTCTCCCCGGGGCGAGTCGCGGTGAAGTCACGGYGGACCCTGTCGGTCGGCGCCGGGGCCTGCCCGGGCAGGGTGGTGCGCCGGTAGGACCTGGGCTGGCAGGCACGCAGGCCGGCGCGGCGCATGACGCGGCGGACCAGGCGCACCGACGCCGGCGTGCCCGAGGCCCGCAGGGCGGCGGCGATCCGCCGGGCGCCGTACGTCTGCCGGGACGCGGCGAACAACGCCCGTATCCGTGTTTCCAGCGTTGCGTGACGACGGGAACGCGGCGACGCCGGTCGGCGCTGCCAGTCGTAGAATCCGGACGCGGACACCTCCAGCCAGGAACACATTTTCCGCACGGGATAGTTGGCCTTCTCCGCGGCGATCAGCATGTACTTGTCGATCACTGATGGCGCTGCGCGAAGAAGGCCGCGGCTTTTGAGAGGAACTCGCGCTCCATCCGGAGTTCCCGGTTCTCCTTCTCCAGCTCTCGGAGCCGGGCGCGTTCCGACATCGACAGCGGCTCGTCCTCACTGTTGTCATGGGCACGTCGCCACGCAGCTACCCAGGTGCCCAGAGTGCCCTCGTTTATGCCGAGATCCTTCGCGACCGCGACTACCGGCCGGCCCGAATCGATGACGAGTTTCACCGCCTCGTCCTTGTACTCAGGCGTAAACCGCCTACGCTGCTGACTCATCAACATCCTCCGTCTACGGACCAGTCATCCTACAGGGATCACTGTCCGAAGATCGGGAACCACCTCAGTGGCTCAGGAGTGGCTCAAGGGCGGTTCAGGAGACGGGCCGGGGGCTGCTCATGGGCGGGCCAGACGGTGGATCAGGCGCCGTGGCGTCGCTCCCTGGCGGCGAAGCTGCGCAGGGCGCGCAGGAAGTCGATCTCACGGAACGCCGGCCAGTACGCCTCGCAGAAATACAGCTCCGAGTAGGCGCTCTGCCAGAGCAAGAAGTTGGACAGCCGCTGTTCCCCGCTGGTGCGGATCACCAGATCGGGGTCGGGCTGGCCGGCGGTGTAGAGGTGCTGGGCGATGTCGTCCACGGTCAGCGTCGACGCGACGTCGGTCAGCGAGTCCCCGGCCTCGGCCCGCTCGTGCAGCAGCTCGCGCAGGGCCTCGATGACCTCCTGGCGACCCCCGTACCCGACGGCGAGGGTGACGTGGGCGCCGGTCGTGACGCTGCGGGTTGTCTCCACGGCCTCCTTGAGGACACGGGCCGTGCTGTCCGGCAGCGTGTCCAGCATGCCCGCGAGATGGACCTGCCAGCGGGCGTCCGGCCGCCCGAGCCGGTCGGCCACCACCTGCTCGATCACCTGCATGAGGAAGGCGACCTCGGCGTCCCCGCGCTGCTGCAGGTTCTCCGTCGAGCAGACGAACACGGTGACGTGTTTGATGCCGACAAGCTCGCACCAGGACAGGACGTCCTCGGCGTGCTCGGCGCCGTACTTGTGGCCGAGGCTCGGATTCGCCATGCCCATCTCGCGGGCCCAGCGGCGGTTGCCGTCCATGACCAGCCCGACGTGCGCAGGCAGTGGACCCGCCATGACCTGCCGACGCAGGCGACGGGTATAGAGCGCGTAGAGGGGGCCGGCCGTCATCTGCACCTTCGATTACACCTTCGATTGTGGGACGCCCGGCGATCGCGGGGCACCCGGGGGAGGAGGAGTCCGGGGAGAGCCCATGGTCGGAGAGGGGTTCATGGCCGCTTCCGGCCTGTGGTCGATGGGCCTGTGGTCGATCTGTCGTCGGTGCCGTGGGTGTCGCATCGCCGCATGCGGGGGTAGCGGGGTAGCGGAGGAGTGGAGGAGTGGTACGTCGGAATACCAGTGTGCCCTCTCCCGAAGAAGGGCTTCCGCGGGGGCTCGGGCCGACGCCGCGATCGGGCGGTCCACCGGTCACAGGACCGCTACCGGCCCACCCGCCCCGTGCAGGTCCAGCGCCGGAATCACCAGCCAGCTCTCGTAGCCCCCCGCCCGGGCGTGCCGGTTCGCCTCGGCCGGTGTCACGAAGAATCCGACGACACCTTCCACCGCCCGATCCGGCCCGATGAGGACCGCCAACGCCCATAGCGGGCCGGATTGCTGCGGATTCGCGGCCGGAATATGCGACCACACGTCCGACCAGCTCGACTGGTCAGCCGAGGACTCCATCACGCACCCCTCTTCACGCAGCTTGTCCGGAGCCACCCACGGCGGCCATGGCGGACGAAGGTCGACCGGCGAGAACCATCGGTATCACTATCGGTGCCGCCTCTGCGTCTTACGGTGACATTCGGTAAGTTTCTGTCCATACTCTCGCCACGGCGCTCCAGATGAACAGCTTGGCGCCTCGGGCCCCTCTTCCGTGCCTATTTCAACACGAGCGCCGGCTGAGACGTGACACACGGACCGCCGTTCGGCGATGCTTTGATGATTTGAGTTCTTCGGACCCGTTCCAGGCCTTCGCGGTCGGCGGTCCAGCGAGGGAGTTCGCGCAGGTTGTCCGCCATGGCCCTTGGTCTCTCGCCGGGCACCGCGGGGTTCAAACGTCTGCACGTGCAGCCGGCTCTCACGATGGGACCGGACCCAATTCTTCTGGAGTATGCACGCGCAGATGTACGGGCGTGCGCATGCGCGTACGCACGTCACACATCATCACTGCGCCGCCAGTTCCCGTGATCTGGGTGCAACACCCACCACCCGGGCGGGAATGGTCAGCCCCTGGTGGCCCGTTGTTGCGCGTTCGCGTAGACGAGTTGAAGTAGGTCGGAGCCGGTGACCACCGTGAAGACGGATGCGGCGAGCCGCGTCGGCCGAGGCGCGACGACCAGGCCGAAGACGAAGCCGGTGGCCATCCACTGCGCGGTGCAGAACGGGCAAGTGAGTAGCTCACCCACGCTGTGCCGGGCCGGGGGATGCTCGCGGACCTCCTCGGCGAGTTCCGCCGGTCCCGCGGTGCCGCGGAAGCGGGTGAAGGGGGCGCGCAGCGGGCTCGTCACCGGGTCCTTGGTGAGAATGCGGCTCAGCTTGTGCGTGGCGATCGTGACGAGAACCAGGTCGGAGACCGCGAACCGCTCGGGCAGGACCGCACCGGACACCCGGCCGATCAGCCCGAGARCCGCGCACAACCCGCCATACGCCGACAGGGTGGCAAGATAGCTGCGCAGCGGGCGGGGCTCGTTGCCCGCGTACTCGCTCTGTTCCTGGCGCGCCGTGTTGGTCAGGCGGGCCAGGACACCGGTTTTCGGGGCACGCATCATGTCGGATGCCTGCCCACCGTCTCCGACGGTAACCAGGTGGAACATGCCCCGCGACACGCCCCGCCGGCCGCCGCCAGTGGCGGACCCGGTGGAGGCCACCGGGTCCGCCGCCCGGGTCCGTGCGGCGGGAGGATGGGGTCATGCTCTCGTCGGCCGGCCTGGACGAGTTTGTCGCAGCTTTCGGGGTTGTCGGCCGGGTCTCGTTCAGGACTCCGGTGCCGCGTCCCCGTGGCCGTTCGCGTTGGCACGCCGGGTGGTCGTGTTGAACATGCGGGTGAGGTACTCGGTGCGCAGGACACCGCGGCCGTCGGCTCCGACATAGCCGACGTCGCGGGTGAGGTAGCCCTCGGGATAGGTGTAGCCGGCGGCGGTGACCTCGCCGTTGCGGGTCCACCAGGCTTTGCGCTGGGTGCGGCAGCGGTCGCAGGCGTGGATGACGTGGTAGGCGCGGGCCTCACGGTCCCAGGTGGCGCTGTGGGGCTGCCAGCGGTGTCCCATGGTGCGGCATTCCACGAAGCTCACGGGCAGGTCGTGCGCCCAGGACTCGATGCTGCGACGGGGGGACTGCTCGGCCATCAGGGTGTTGGCCCCTTTCCGGGGAGACGGTGCGCGGGACGGGAACGACGAATGTAACGGTGGGAGAACGCCGACGGTCTCCTGGAGTGATCCTGCCATCCGGACCCGGTGTGGGTCTCTTCGGTGGGCATGCTGGCGCGCCCCCTGTGACCAGGGTGTATTGGCAATGGACGGCCTACTGTAGTGGGTACGGAGGCAGCGTTGTCGTGCACGCGATTCACGCTGCCGCCTGCTTCACCGCAACCATCGACACTTTCGGTGAACGGCCTGCGGTTGTGGGGCGCGCGGGACGGGGACCTCGAGGCCGAGGTGGAGGCCGAGGTGGAGGCCGAGGTGGATGTGCACGGCTTCCAGCACGCTCACCCGGGCATGGCCGCCGATGGCGAGCGCGACGGGCCGATGATCACCTTCTTGCCTGTGGGTGCCCCTGCGGTAGTGGCATGCAATCGTGGAAGAGTGCGGGGACATCGGCCCATGGGCGGTCACGGGGGTGCGAGCCGGACCGCGGTGCTGGTGTGCCAGGGGCGGGCCGTCGCGCACGGGCGCATCGCTGTCGACCGGTTCGACGATCCGACAGCGATGATGTTTCTGCGCGCCGACGAACGGGGCGTTGTCGAGTGGGTGCGCGGTGGTGTCCCGCCGCGGGGGTGGGGGGCGCGGCTTGAGTTTGAGATGGTGCGGGCCTGCGGTGAGGTGATGGTGCCGCGTACCGTCGCCATCGACGAGGCCCTCCGGGAGGCCGTCGGTGGGGCCGACGGCGATCGGGAGGTGCGGCGGGCGGAGCAACTGGTGGTTCTCGGCGCGGGCCTGGACGGACGGCCCTGGCGGATGCCGGAGCTCGCCGGCGTCGCCGTATTCGAGGTCGATCATCCGGCGTCCCAGCGGGACAAGCTCGACCGGCTCGGGGACGCGGATCGGCTCGGGGACGCGGGGCCGCCGGGAACGGCACCGCGCTTTGCGCCGGTGGACTTCAGCCGTGACGACCTCGACGCGGCCCTGACGTCGGTGGGGCATCGGCCGACGGTGCCGACGGTCTGGATCTGGGAGGGTGTCGTACCCTACCTCACCCGTGGCCAAGTCGCCGCCACGACCCGGGTCGTGGCGGGGCGCTCGACCCCGGGAAGCCGCCTGATCGTTCATTACCACGCGCCGGCGCTCTCGGCGCTTCTCGGCCGGCTGGCGGCACGGGTGCTGACTATTGTGTCACGGCGCCCCGATCCCATGGCCCGCGAACCCAACCGCTCGGCATGGACCCCCGCCGCGATGCGTCGGATGCTCGCCGCCCACGGCTTCACCGTCCGCCGCGACGACGACCTGCTCACGCTCGCCCGGCGATTGGCGGTGCCGGTTCGGCACCGCCAATCGCTGCGCAACGGCCACGTCGTCGTAGCCGACCTCCTCGTGGCCGACTTCGACACGGTCTGACCCGCCCTGGTCTGGCGCCACCTCGCGCGCTCCGCTCACGCGAACCGATCCGCCAGTCACCCTGATCCGCCCGTCACCTGACCTACTTACAGTATGTAGCGCCATCGTGGGTTTCGGTTGGGGTTGACCGGGGATGATGTCCAGGGCACCCGTGTGGGGAAACCTGCGAGACCGCACTCGGCGATCGTGGCGACCGACCGGCAAGACACTGCGGACCGTACGCCGGTCGGTCGTCTCCGCGGCCGGGCACCGGGGGAACCGGAGCCACCGGAGGAGGTGAGAGGGGCCGGGTCAGAGCCGGTTGCGCAGCAATTGCTTGCCCTCCTCGGCGCCCTTGCGGCTTTCGTTCTGCGCCCGGCGGAACAAGCTAGCCAGCTCCTGGTCGTCGTCGCGCTCGGCGTCGCCGATGTAGGTCTCCAGCCGCAGCGCGTTGCTCAGACACCGCTCCGTGAACCACAGCAGGTCGTACTGGGCGTCCTTCGTGCCGGTGACGTTCCCGGTCTCGGCTGTCGTGGTCATCTGATCGGCTCCCTTCATCGGGGTCTGCGGATACACATCCTTCGGAGTACCAGTTCCCGCACGGGCCGCTCTTACCCGTCTGTCCGTCCGTGGCCCGAGCACGAGCGACCAACCGCAGAAGATCGACAGCCCGCTCGACACGATCCACGATCACGCCCGCGCCGCCCATGGCACCGCCTCCCCCGGGTGATCCATCGTGATCCGTCGTGATCCGTCGTGATCCGTCGTGATCCGTCGTGATCCGTCGTGATCCGTCGTCTATGATCCCGTACCGGGGTGGTGCTCCGTTTTATAAGATCCCGGGGTGTCATCGGTCGTCGGCCGGGACTGAACCCGCAGGCCATCGGTCATGATCGAGAGYAGGGGTCGAGCGTGGTCCGCCCGCTCCGGCGCCTGTTCCCGGATCCAGCCGATGGCGGTCACGAGAGAGATCACCTCCTCGACCCGCACGTCCGACCGGACGTCGCCGGCCCGCTGGGCCCGGACGAGGAATGCCAGCGTCGCCTGCTCGAGGGAGTAGCAGGACGCGTGCAGCCCCGTCTCCTCGTCGCGCACCATGGTGAGCAGCCTGGCGGCCACCCCCCCGGTAGGTCGCGATGTGCGCAATCAGTTTGTCGAGCCAACCGAACAGCGCCGCGCCCGCGTCCGGGGCGTCCAGCAGCCGGTCCACCTCGTCGAGTAGCGCGGCGGTCCGGTCGTGCGGCAGCGCCTCGAGCAGCGCGTCCCGGTTGGGAAAGTGCCGGAAGAGCGTGCCGATCCCGACCTCCGCCTGCCTGGCGACCTCGTTGAGGGAGATGTCCCTGTCGCTGCCGGCGAAGGCGCCCCGGGCCACCTCGAGGATCCGCTCGCGGTTGCGGCGCGCGTGCGAGCGCATCGGCCGGTCCGCCGTCGCCACGCTGCTGGCCGTGTGCACCTCCGGGGGGCTCGGCCGTACGCCCCTTCGAGCCTACGAAGCTTGGTCGTACGGAAGCTTGGTCGTCACGAGGGGTGTGCTGGTGGTCAGCGGCGCGCGACGGTGCCGAGCGCGACGGCGCAGAGCCGTTCCCCGTCCCTGTCTCCGCCGCGGTCGAAGACCTCGCAGCGCACGGTAACCAGAGTGGAGCCGGCGTGGACGACCTCGGCACGGGCGATGAGCTCGTCGCCCCGCGCCCCCCGGAGATAGTTGATCTTCATCTCGGAGGTCAGGACGGCGTCCCCCGCGACGCTGCCGGCGGCGAAGGTGAGGGCAGTGTCGGCGGCATAGCTCAGCGCCCCGCCGTGCGCGGCGCCGTGCTGCTGGCGTAGATGATCTCCGAGCGGGATGGTCAGCTCGGCCACCCCCGCCTCGAAGCGACTGAGCCGGGCGCCGAGCAGTCGACTGAAGGGCTGGGCTGCGAGTAGCCCGCGGGCCACGGCGATGTCGGGCGTCATCGGCTCYCCAGGAAGGTGTGCCTGCCGGCGGGGTGCCTACCAAGCAGTGTGGGCCTTGGGWGGTTCGTGGGTCGTCAGGGACTGGGCGCGGGTGGCGGAGGGGTGACGACACGATTGGCAGTGGTCTCGATGGCGGACTGCGGACTGATGATCTGGGCCGTGGCCGGCTGCGGTCGGCTGAGCCACTGCTTTCGTCTCGCTGCTCGCCTGAATCCAGGGCGAAGCGATGGTTATCCGCCTGGCGCGGTGTGTAGGAGGTCGGCGGTATGTCRTGAATAGGGGTTGCGGCGGGGTTTTCGTGCCAGGTCGATCCAGGGTGGAGGAAGGAACTCGGGCCGGCGGTCGGGGCCGAGCCGGACGGTCCAACCCTGGTGGTGCACGAACCGGTGATGATATCCGCACAGCAAGACCAGATTGTCGAGCGAGGTTTCTCCGCCGTCTATCCAATGACGAACATGGTGAATTTCACACCACGACGACGGGCGGTCACATCCCGGATATGCGCAGCAGACATCGCGGGCGATGACGGCGCGACGCAGATCCGCCGGTGCGCTCCGGTAGGCACGACCGACATCCAACGGAACGCTGGCCGCATCGAACAGCACCCGGCCGACCGAGGCGTCACAGGCCAGGCGGCGCAGCACACCGGCCGGCAGCGGCTGACCCCAGCCGGTCGAGGCCGGAGGCCCGCCGTGGCCGAGCAGCGCCGCCCACGGCACGGTCACCGTCAGATGCGGGCGCACCCCACCGGTCACGGGCAGAACGCCGGCACCGAGCACGCGGTGGAACAGCTCGACGAAGGCGTCGGCACGCCGCCGCGCCGGGGAACGCGGATCGGCGGTGCCGTCATCGCCGGGGCGGGGTCCGGCCAGCGGATCCAACGCCGAACGCAGCAGGGCGGCGGCTTCGGCATCAAGGGTGCCGCTGATCCGCGTGGTCCCGCCCGGCAGGTCGGTCAACCACAGACCCCGCCGGTCGGCAGGATCACTACCGGGACCCGGCCTACCGTCCCGGTCGCCCGCATCGCTCTGGTCGCCCGCATCGCTCTGGCTGTCCGGGTCGTTGTGGTGACCGGTGTCGGTGGGCCCGTCGCCGCCGGGGCTGGTATCGATCTGGGTGAGCTGTTCGCGCAGGTGCCGGCCGAGACGGGCCAGCTCCGCGGGGTCGAACATCCAGGCCAGCTCCAGCAGCGAAGCCTCCGCGGCGGTATACACCTCGGCGCCGAGGCCACGCGGCAGAGAACGCAGCGCCAGGTGGATCTCCCATGCTTGCTCTACAGTGATCACACCGGCGGTCAGGGCAGCGCCGGTCGCGGCCAGCGGGCCATCCACGGCAATCGCGAGATCAAGCAGACGCCGGGCGTCAACGGGACGCATCCGCAGCCGTTCCCGCAGCAACGCTGCCGTACCGGCCGCGCCCTCCCGCGCGGCCAGGTTCCGCCCATGAGCCTCCCGCGCCAGCGCGAGCCGCACCGCGGCAAGGCGGGCCAGCTCCACCGAACAGTCGTCCAGGGCGCCGTACAACTCGGCGTCCGACAACGACCACACCGGCGCCTCTACCAGGCCACCCACCTGCCCGGCCACCCCCACCAACCCGGACAGCACCCGATGCTGCCCGGTGGCGGGATCGGTGGCGGGATCGGTGGCGGGATCGGTGGCGGTCATGGATCAAGCGTAGATCACCCCACCTCGGATGTCGAACCTATGTTCGATTACCGTTACTCGGTGCTGTGGTTGCCGAGCGGGCAGGAAGGCCGTTTCGTTGTGGCCGGCAGCGCCGGCAGGGCGACCGCGAGCGTCGCGACCCCGATCGGCACGTTGATGAAGATCCAGCGCCAGCTTGCGGTGTCGGTGAGGACGCCGCCGAGCACCTGGCCGATCGAGGCACCGGCGGCACCGGTGAAGCTGAAGACGGCGATCGCCCTGGCCCGCTGCCCGGGCTCGGCGAACAGTGTCCCCAGGATGCCCAGGCTGACGGCGGCGGCCATCGCGCCGCCGATCCCCTGCAGGAAACGCGCGAGGATCAGCATCGCGGGGCTGCCGGCCGCTCCCGCGAGAGCCGAGGCCGCGGTGAACACCGCGGTGCCGGACAAGAACATGCGCCGCCGGCTGATGAGGTCGCTAAGCCGTCCGGCCAGCAGCAGACTTCTGAAGGCGATCAGGTACGCAAGTAGTACGTCGTAGCAACGCCTGATCTACAGGGTAGAGAAAAGTTGCGATGACCCCAGATGTGGCAGGGGACCCCAGCGAGGCCCGCATGCTCGGGGCTTCGCCGGGGTCCCAAGGGCCAGCCGACGGAGGGTTTGGAGTC
>NZ_MOMD01000043.1:0-73129 GCF_001983015.1 Frankia sp. CcI156 | reverse complement strand
AGCGTTCGTGGATGTCCTTACCCGTCCACCGCTCGCTGTGACCGTGGAACCGGACGACCGCGAGATCGGCGGTCGCTGCGAGCACCGGCGGAATCGAACTTGGGTAGCCCTGGGGCATGTGGACGCACACGTGCAGAATCTTCTGAGAGGCGAGGAAATCGAGTGTCTCCTCACGGTTGCGCTCGTCCATCCAGGTGTGGTTACGGAATTCCACGTAGATCCGCACCGGCCGGCACCGGCGCTGGTGACCTCCGGTGGGTACCATCCGGACCTCAGCAGCGTCGGGTCCGTCCAGGAAGCCGTCCCGACCAGAATGTCACCCACGCCCGTCGCCTCCTCGCCGGGTTCCACGCTCACGAACCGGTACCMGCCCGCAAACGGCATGGTTGGCGCAGGACCCGTCAATCCGGGGCGGTGACCGGTCAGGAGGCGGTGACCGGTCAGGAGGCGGTGACCGGTCAGACGACGGCGAGCGTGGTCGACCAGAGCACCGCACCGCCGGAGTCCCGCAGCTCCACGGTGAGCCCGCCACCGGGATCGAGGTGCACGCGGCCGAAGAACTGCAGACCGGCCGAGGGCGGCAGGTTGGACTGACCCGCCGGAGGGGCCTTCACGAAAACAGCCTCGGGGCCGAAGGTGGGATCGAGCGTGTTCGGGCCGAACGTGCCGGCGTTCAACGGCCCGGAGACGAACTCCCAGAACGGGTCGAAATCGGTGAAGGCAGCCCGGTCCGGGTGGTAGTGGTGTGCCGCCGTGTAATGGACGTCAGCAGTCACCCAGACCACATTGCGGACCCGGTGCCGGCGGAGGCCGGCGAGGAGGTCCGMAATTTCCACCTCGCGCCCCAGCGGGGCACCCGGCCGGCCCTGCGCCACCGCCTCCACGCCGCTCGGGTTGTCCGGCACCAGCAGCCCGAGCGGGAGATCGGCGGCGACCACCTTCCAGGTGGCGCGGCTGGCGGCGAGCCCGGCCAGCAGCCACTCGCTCTGGTGGCGGCCGAGTATCGCCACGCCGGCGGGATCCTCCTGGGCGTCGGGATTCGGGTTCTTGAACGAGCGCATGTCCAGGACGAAGACATCGAGCAGCGGGCCGTAGGAGATCCTGCGGTAGATCCTCCCGCCCGGGTCGGMCCGACCGGGAATGAACGGGGTGTACTCCAGGAACGCCTGYCGCGAGCGCGCCGCGAGGACGTCCACCCGTTTCTCGCTGTACCGGGAGTCGTCGAGAATCTCACCGGGATACCAGTTGTTGAGCGTCTCGTGGTCGTCCCACTGGAACACCCACGGCACCTCGCGGTTGAACGCGAGCAGGTTTGCGTCGAGCAGATTGTACCGGTAGTTGCCGCGGTACTCCGCGAGGGTCTCGGCGACCTTGGACTTCTCCGGGACGACGAGGTTGCGCCACACCGAGCCGTCCGCGAGCGGAACCGTCGGGAGGATCGGCCCGTCCGCGTACACGGTGTCCCCGGAGCAGATCGCGAAGTCCGGGTTCAGCCGGCGCATCGTCTCGAAGATCCGCATCCCGCCGAGATCGGGGTTGATACCCCACCCCTGGCCGCAGATGTCACCAGACCAGACGAACGAGACGTCGCCAGCACGGCCGGGGGCGGTCCGGAACCGGCCGGTCGACGTCTCGCCGACGAGCGCCGGGTCATCCGCCGAGGCGAGGCGGACCCGGTAGAACACCTCCTCGCCGGCAGGCAGGCCGCGGACCGGCACCGAGGTGGTGAAGTCGGTCGCCGCGTCCACCCGGACGACGCCGACCCGCCGGGCTGCGGTGAACGTCTCGGTGGCTGCCACGTCGACCGCGAGCACCGCCGGCCGATCGGCCCGTGCCCACACCACCGCGCTGTCCGCGGTGACATCGCCGGACTGCACGCCGGAGGTAAACGTGGGCCGGCCACCCCGCACCTGGCCCGGGGCCCGGTCCGCGACCGCGGCCCGCGCCGCCGGACCCCCCCCGGCGGTGCCGGCGGCGGCCGCCAGGGACGCCACCGTCGCTCGGGCCAKCACATCCCGTCGGTTCGGCATGCGTTCCTCTGCCATCTCGCCCGGCCCTCCTGTCACTGTCCRTATGGCCGCAGTCCCCCGACGTCGACCATCACAGTGCAGGTTCCGGGCAGCCGTCGGCCCCCGTTTCGGAAGCGAAAAAGTGAACTGTGCGTGGCGTCCCGCACCGCCTGCCGCAGAGCCGCAGAGCCAGGGAAACCCTGGTAATCTGGGCCGCTCTCACGGCCCCTTAGCGCTTTCGCGATCCGTATCTACGTAGAAATTGCTATGATCTATCCGTAGATGCGGCTTCAGTCGGAGCTTTGCCGTCGGTGACCAGCCTTTACCTCCCTCGACGAGAAAGGGACGGACGATGTCTCCGCAGATCAGGCGGTTGATCAGAGTGGATGCGTGACATGTTCTGGCCAGGCCCYGCCCACCCCGACGACGAGACCAGGCACTGGCTCGCCCGGSTCGAGAAAGTCGCCCCAGTCCTGGTCCAGCACCGTGAACAGGCCGAACAGGAGAGAATGACGCCGCCCGACGTCATCGACGCCCTGCGTGAGCAGAACATCCACCGGATGTGGGTCTCCCCGGCCTTCGGCGGCGGCGGGGTGAGTGTCCGGACCGGTTCCGCGGTGCTCCAGGCGCTCGCCCGGATCGACGCCTCCGTCGCCTGGCAGATGGGGGTCCAGGGCGTCATCGGCCGGATGTCGGACTACCTCCCGGAGCAGACGGCCGGCCGGATGTTCCGGGAGAGCGATGGTCTCGTCGTCGGTGGGATCAACCCGTCGGGCCACGCCGAGGCCGTCCCCGGCGGTTACCGGGTACGCGGTCGGTGGTCCTTCGCCAGCGGCTCCACCCACGCCGACTGGCTGGTGTGCGCCTCACTCGTCACCGAAACCAGCGCGGCCGGCGAGGTAGCCGCGGGAAGTAAGGCGAACTCGTCGGCCCCGGCCCCGCCCACAACCCGGATGATGTTCGTTCCGCGGGATGCCGTCCGTTTCACCGACGACTGGTTCACGATAGGGCTGCGCGGCACCGGGAGCGTCAGCTTCACTGTCGACGACCTCTTCGTCCCCGAGGAGCACACCGTCGACGGCGGGCTGCTGCGCCGGCTGCCCGCGGCCCGGCCCTCGCGCGGCTACCCCATCGCGTACTACGACTTCGGCCCGTTCACGACCGCGTCAACGGCGCTCGGCATCGCCCAGGACGCGCTGAGCGCCTTCCCGGGGCTGGCGGTCAGCGCGGTTCCTGCCCGCGGGACGGAGACATTGGCGTCCAGCCATACCGTTCAGGCCGGCCTCGCCCGCGCCGCGGCCCTGGTCAGGGCGGGTGAACTGCTGCTCGACGATGCGGCCGGCCACGCGAGTGCCCGCCTCATCGGCGGGGAGAAGCTCAGCGCCCTGATCCGGCTCGCCGCCACCGCCGCCGGCGAAAACACCCTGAAGGCCGTGGACACCCTGCACGGCCTGGCCGGCACCAGGGCCCTGGGCGCGGCAGGCCGGCTCGACCGCTGCTTCCGCGACATCCACACCGTGGTCGCGCACATCACCCTGGCGCCGACGAACTTCGAGATGGTCGGGTCGTATCTCCTGGGCGGCTCGTTGCTGATGCGGCGCTGACCCCGTCCGATGCCCCGAGTCCCTACCCCCGAGCCCCGAGCCCCCGGGGACGGTCTGACGAGTGCCATCGCGGCGAAGGTCTGCCTGGTCGCCCGAGTGCCGTCAGGCGTTGGCGAGGGTCGCCTCGAAGGCACGGTCGACCGCCTCGGTGACCATCACCGCCACCGGCTTCGGCATCTCAGCGATCTTCCCGGCTGCCGCCAGAGCCTCGCCCACCAGAAGTGATCAGGGCGACGCCGGGACTTCGTCACCCCCGTGGGGAGCACCCGGTGGCACCCGTGGGAGTATGCCACTGGCAACCCACGGCCGACGCGAACGATTACATCAGTGTTATCAAAATGTTGTTGACAATGACCGGCGGCGTTTACGGTCGGCAATGGTCGCGCCGGCAAGACTCGTAGTCGGCGAATATTCGGTCCATGAAATCACGGTCCGCGATGCCGCACCCGGCGAAACCGTGTTCGACGATACCCCATCGAGACATACCCAACATCCGTTGCAACGGAAGCCCGCGAAAACATCAACATTCAAACAAGTTCCTGACATCGCGACCTGGCATCCAGATCCGAAGAAAATACATTCCGCCGCAACCCCGGCAACCCGTTATCCCACCGTTCCAGCACGGCCGACCAGGAGCGTTCGTGGCTCGTCCGCCCGAAGTGCTGTTCGTCTGCGTCCACAACGCGGGCCGTTCTCAGATAGGCGCCGCCCTGCTCGACCGACATGGTCGTGGCCTGTTCCGCGCCCGATCCGCCGGYACCGCCCCGGCCCCGGCCATCCACCCGGGAGTCGTCACCRTCATGGCCGAGGTAGGCATCGACCTGTCCCGGGAGTCCCCGAAGCGACTAACCAACGAGATGGTCCGCGACTCCATCGTCGTCATCAACATGGGATGCGGCGACGCCGTTCCCAGCTACCCCGACACGCGCTACCTCACCTGGAAACTGGATGATCCGGCGGAGTGCACGCTCGAGGAGATCCGGTCGATCCGCGACGAGATCGACGCCCGCGTCCGGGCACTGGTCTACAGTCTCGGCGTGGCCGCCCGCGTCGGGCTGCTGAAGAACCAGCCCGGTTACACCGGGATCCCGCCTGGCGGTACTGACCCGGATGYGTGGCGCTATCCTCCACCGGTCGGGGCGGGCGCACCCGACGCGACCGCGTGATCCGGCACGACCGCGTCGACGGGCTCGGCCTCCCGGTGCGGGATGATGATCGTCGCGCCGATCGGGACGGTGCCGCCACGCACGACGTCTGCGCGCAGGCCACCTCGGTCGCGTAGCGCGCTCCAGACCCCGGGGCGGGTGAGCTGTTCGAGGTAGGAGCACGGTGGGCAGGGCCGGACACCGAGCAGGACAACGTCGTCGATGCGGAAGGTCCGCCCGACGAGGTCGAGCAGCGCGACGCCCTCCGTCACCAGGTTTCGCCTGGTCTCCCACTCGGCCAGAGCCACCCCGGCATCCGCGGCCACGGCGGCGATGACCTCACGCTCGATCAGCGTGACGGCGCGACCGGCGCCACCGCGCGCGGAGTAGGTCCCGGTGCCGGTGGCGTAGCGGTCGCCTTCGAGACCGTGACCCTCGATCATTCGAACGGCCTCACGGGCCCGCATCCGGGTACCCCGGATCGGCGTGGTATAGATCCCGACCAGGCGTCCCGCGACCATGATGCCGACACTACCCGCTGGGACAGTATTCCATGGTCGGCAGGATCCGGGTGAGGCCGTCAGCGAGCGGATGAAAAGTGACGGCGCCCCTGGTGGAGCCCTTCATTGATCATTCCCTTCCCAGATGTCGGAGTCCGAGCTCCAACCCCATCTGCCGGTCCCCCCGAAGGCGTCGGCGTCCGCCGTGTCACCGGCTCCGGGCGGACCCGTGGGGTCCTCGGCGAAGTCGATGGCGGGAAGTGGGCCGACGTATTCGATCGTGAAGTACGGACAGGCGCGACGGAGATCGGCGACGGCGGCGTCGAACGCATCCACGGCGGCATCGCGCAGCAGAAACGCCCAGCTGAGCACCGGGTCATCCGCGCCGCCGTGCGGGCGCCGTGGCCGGTCGGACAGCGCCAGCGGACGCAGCAGGTCGAGGATCGCATCGGCCTGGCGCTGCCGGCGGGCGATGACCAGGTCGGCCACCTGCTGGCCCAGCCTGATCCGCGCGTCGAGATCCGCGGACGGCGTGACCCCGACGAACGGGCTGCCCGGCAGTACCTCGGTGAGGGCGGACCGCTCGTCCTCCTCCACGTCGAGATGCAGCTCCACCAGCCCTTCGAGCGCATCGAGCCGATCGGGCATCTCGTCGGCGAGCGGGGCGAGGACCTCACGGCATACGGCAGCCTCGTCGGGGGCGACGGTCCCGAACCGCAGCGGCAGCACGGGGCCTCCGGCGAGAAGTCGCTGCAGGATATCCAGATGACGCACGGCCTCGGACTCGCCCAGAATCCCGACATCCGCGGTGACGCTGACCGCCGCCGCCAACGGCCCGAACCGCACCAGGTGCACCTGCCCCGGAGGGTGTCCGATGCCGGGCGGCGGTGGCATCGGCGCCGGATGCCCGGACCGCGTGATGCCATAAATGATGACAGACATGGCGATCATCCCTCTCGGCCGCTGCGGCGGTCGCCCGGCGCGCTGCGCCCGGCCGGCAGATCCCGCCGGGCGTGCTCCTCGGACGATCCGCCACGCAGCGAGCCCACCGCCTCCTCGGCGGTATCCTTCAATCCTTCGAGCGCCCCCTTCGACTTCTGCCTCGCGGTGCCGTCGGTGACCTCATGCATGAGTCCGGGCAGGCCCGGGACCTGCTCCTTGGGCGCGAGGTCCAGCCGGTTCACCGCCTCGGCGAACCGGAGGTAGGTGTCCACGGTCGCGATGACGACCCGGGCGTCGGCCGTGAGGACCTCGATGCCGACCAGCGCGACCCGCGCGTAGGCGTCGATGACGATTCCCCTGTCGAGCACGACGTCGAGGACATCGGCCAGGCTGCTGGGCTTCGGAGCCCGGTTCATGGACTGGCTGGAGACGGTCATGGCGCTGTCCTCGCCTTCTTCCATCGTTCTTCGTCCGCGGAGGAGGCGGAGCGGGCCCTCGACACGCCGGGGGGGTCGGGGCGATCCCGTCTCCCCCGGCCCACCGAAGCACCCTGCCCCCGCACAGCGCCCCGTCCCGGCATGGCCCCCCCGGGGAACCAGCACCTCGCCGAGCTCAGTCATCGCCGCCACCATGCCGTCCTCCGACAGCACCATGCCGTCCTCCGACAGCACCATGCCGTCCTCCGACAGGACCCGGGACCCGATCGGCGTCCGGAACCCGATCGGCGGTGCGCACCCGGTCAGTGGTGCGCACCCGGTCAACCACCGGCGCTCCACCGCCGGGCGAGTCCTCGTGACCGTCGAAGGTGCCGCCCAGATGCTGGTAACCACCCAGCGTGATATGGACAAACGAGTAGGGCGGCCAGGGACCCGTCGCCTCGGCGGGGCACCCCGCCGCGTCCAGCTCCCGCGTCAGCGCGGTCGCCGTGGTGAGGAACGCATCCTCCTCCGAACGCGGCACGAGGTACGCGCAGTCGAACATCCGCCCCGGCCGACCGGTGTGCCGACGGGCGTCATCCCGCGCGATCGCGTCCACCTCGGTGTCGGCGCCCAGCCCATCGATTCCGGCGGTGTCGCTCGCCGCGGGGATGATGCCGTATACGTAAAGACCGCGGTCGGTCCGGGACACGCGCGAGGACGGCCGGATGCCAGGCCCGACCACGCCCACAGTTGCGACAGTCGACTCCGGAACGGACTCCGGAACGGACTCCGAGACGGACTCCGAGACGGACTCCGACTCCGGAACCGACCCCGACTGCGAGACCGGAACGGGAGGAAGGTCCCGAGGCGGGGYCACGGCCGGCCTGATGCCCTCCATCGCCACCCGGGTGATCTCACGGGCGAGGCACTCGACGATCTGATGTCGGGCGAGTTCGCGGGCCTCTCGAACGGCCTCCTCGACGACCTCGGGCGCGAGTCGCCGGGCGAGGGCCGTGAGATCCTCAGCCCCGGCCGTCGTGCTCATGGCCGCTACTCCCTCGTGTCGCGTCCCTCGACGGCCGATGCCCGGTCAAGGCCGATCCCCCTGCGCCAGCCAGGTGCCGGCCCCGCCGAAGAGCCGCTCGACCGCGTCCGCCGGATCCCGGCCCGTCGCCCCTCCGGTGGCGCGGTCGGTGAAACGGCCGGTGAAACGGCCGGCAGCCCGGTCCCTGGGCTCCTCCACACCCTCCCCGGCACGATTCACGATCTGCGCGGGACGGTCGGCGATCCGCTCAGGATGATCCTCGGCCCGCCCGGCGACGGGCGGTCCCGTCCTCGTCTGGGCTCATGGTTTCTGGACTCATGGTGTCTGGGCTCAGGGCCGGTGCGCGGCCCCCGTCCGCCCCGCCTCCAGGACAGGGAGGACCGAGGCGTCGAAGACATCGACACGCCGCCCATTCCCGGGACTACCGACTCCAAACTCCCAGCGTATGACGGGTGCCGACCGCAGATCACCGACCGGCGCCCCGCCCCGGAGGAGCCCCCGCCCGGAGGAGCCAAGGCCATCCAGGCCGAGGGTCCACTGGKGGTGGAGAGGTCAGCGCATCCTACGGGATCAGCGCGCCCATGCCGCCCGCGCTGCCTGCGTGGGGCTCGAAGATGTTCGGTCCGAGCCAGCGGACCGGGTGAGGATCCTCTGGGTGATCTCCTCAGCCGTCAGCGGCGGCGCGAAGAGAAAGCCCTGCGCGCTGTCGCAGGCGGCCGCGCGCAACCGCTCGGCCTGCATCGGGGTCTCGACGCCCTCGGCGGTCACCGTCAGGCGCAGGGTGTGGGCCAACGTGACCAGCGTCTGCACGATCTCCTCATCCCCCGGGTCGGCGTCCCGCGCCGAGTGGAAGCCCTCGACGAACGGTCCGGCGAGCTTGAGCGTGTGCACCGGCAGCCGACGCAGGTAGGCGAGGTTGGAATAACCGGTGCCGAAGTCGTCGATAGCGATCCGCACGCCCATCTCGGCGAGCCCGCGCAGGACCCGCAGCGGCTCGTCGGCCGTGCCCATGAAGGCGCTCTCGGTAAGTTCCAGCTGGAGCAGGTCCGGGGAAAGCCCGGTCTCGTCGAGAATGCGTCGGACCTGTTCCACCAGGCCGGCCTCGCGGGTCTGCCGGGCGGCCAGGTTGACGCTGACGAACAGGGCGTGCGGATGACACTCCTGCCACTGCCGCGCCTGCCGACAGGCGAGCTCCAGCACGCGCCGGCCGAGGGGCACGATCTGCCCGGTCTCCTCCGCCATCCCGATAAACAGATCGGGGGGCAGCAGACCGAGGCCAGGATGCCGCCAGCGGACCAGCGCCTCCACCCCGACCATCGCCCCGGCGGCCATCCTGGCACCCGCACCGTCGCCGAGGGCGATGATCGGCTGGTACTCGACGACGAACTGGTCCTGTTCGAGGGCGCGGGGCAGCATGGTCGACAGAGTGTGCCGGGTCACCTGCCGGGCGCCTCGCTCCGCCTCGAACAGGGCCCAGCGACCCTTCCCCTCCGCCTTCGCCCGGTAGAGCGTGATGTCGGCGGCCCGTAGCAGATCGGCGTAGTCCCCGCCGGCGACGGGCCGTTCGACGATGCCGATGCTCGCTCCGATGGACAGCGCGTGGTCACCCACCCGCAGCGGGCTCGCCAGCGCCRCCAGCACGGTCTCGGCGACGGCGACGGCGTCCGCCGTGCCGGCTGTGTCGGCGACAAGGATCACGAACTCGTCACCACCCATCCTGACCAGGAGCTGCTCCGGGGACAGCACCCGACGCAGCCGGTCCGTGACGGCGACGAGCAACCGGTCGCCGACGTCGTGGCCGAGGYTGTCGTTCACCATCTTGAATCCGTCCAGATCGATGAAGCACAGCCCGATGCGACGTTCCGGTCCCGTGGCCATCAGTTCGTGGACCCGTTCGATGAGTACCGTCCGGTTCGGCAGGCCGGTGAGCGGGTCGTGCCGCGCCTGGCGGCGMAGCTGGTTCTGCAACAGATGCCGGTCAGTCACATCCACGATCATGGAGAGCTGCGCACGGCACCGCCCGTCGTCGTCGCGCAGACACGACGTGGTCAGCTCGGCCCACACCACCGACCCGCCGATCCCGGTGAACCGCCACTCCATCCGGATGTGCTCCGGTCCGGCGGTCCGCTGGGCGGCATAGGCCTCCCGGAGCTCCCTCGCGTCCTCGGGATGCGCGAACTCGTCGATTGACCTGCCCTGCACCTGACCCGGGCCGACTCCGAGCATCCGCAGAAAAGCGTCGTTGGCGTCGATGATCCGTCCGCCTCCATCATTGATCAGGATTCCGATCGCGGAGCCGGTGAAGATCATCCGGAAGCGGGCATCGCTCGCGTGCAGAGCCGCGCGATGGATCGAGTCCTGCCCGGCGAGGATCCGCTCCCGCAGCGCATGGGCGTATCCCTGGGCCAGCCCGCCCTGCAACGCCGCCAGCCGGGCGCCGTACCCGTCGGCCGTCCCGAGTCGTAGGTCGGTGAGCAGTCTGGTGCCACAGATCTCGATGGTTCCGGCCAACGCGTCCGCGGCGCCGAAGGTGTACTCGACGACGGCAGCCCCGACCGCGGCCGCAGGGTCGGCCGTGAACGGTTCGGCGAGCAGGGCGTCGACGAGCCGGTCGCTCAACGCCCGTAACCGCTGCTCGACGTCGATCAGGCCGATCGCCGGATAGCTGGCGCCGAGGATCTCTCGGGCCCAGGCCTGGGCGAAGCGCGCGACGCCCTGCTGGCGGGCTGTCTGGGGCAGGGACCTCACCGCACGCACTCCTCATCGCACGCATTTCTTGCCGGACCATGACAAACCTTGGGCCTGACCCGCCCTGTGACAAAACCTCGGCCGCTGGCCGGAAAAGCGCCGGAAGCCGGAGAAAAACCAATAAAAAATTAAAAAAGTAAAGATAGCCAAGAAAAATCATAAAAACCAAGAACAGTCAGGAACAGGCGGGAACGGCGAGCTACCGGCGCCCGACCGCGGCAAGTATCGTGGAACGCACCGGGTTGTCCGCGAGGGGATCGGCGCCCATGCTCGCCGCGTCCGGGCGCCAGGCCGGCAGGTAGACCAGGCCCGGGTCAACGAGCTCGTATCCGCGGAGCAGACCGGCGATCTCCGCACGGGAACGCGGGGTCACCCCGGTAGGGGTCTCGTCGTAGACCTTGCCGGCCTGGTTGATCCCTACGGCCCGCTCGTCCGCGATCACATGCGAGATGGCCAGGTAGCTGCCCGGCGCCGTCGCCTCCCGGAAGGAATCGATGACGCCAGCCGGGTCATCGCTGTCGGGGACGAAATGCAGAACCGTCACCATGAGCACGGCGATCGGTTGAGAAAGATCGAGCAGCTCGGCCACCGCGCTGGAGCCGAGGATCGACGCGGGCTGCCGAACATCCGCCTGGAGCACCGTGGCCCGCGGATTGTCGGCCAGCAGCATCCGGGAGTGGATGACGGCGACCGGGTCGATGTCGACATAGACGACCCGGGCCTCCGGATTCACCCCTTCGGCGATCTCATGGACGTTACCGACCGTCGGCACCCCGGAGCCGAGATCCAGAAACTGTGTGATCCCGGCCTCGGCAGCGAGGAAGCGCACCGCCCGGTGCAGGAACAACCGGTTCGATCTGGCGATCAGCAGGGCGTCCGGGAGGATCTCGATGGCGGCGCGCGTCGCCTCCCGGTCCACCGCGAAATTGTGCGATCCGCCGAGCGCGTAGTCGTACATCCGTGCGGCGCTCGGGCGATTGACATCGATCCCCGCGGCCCACTCGGGCAACTCCTCCATGATCATCTATTCTCCTGTGCGACCCGCTAGACGACGTACGGTGAGGAGATTGTCTACCATCGCTACCTTCGTCACCACACCGGCCGGTGTCGCTACGGAGACCAGCACCCTCCACACCGCGTTCGCTCGTTTCACCRCACGCCCGCCATACCTCCCGCCCGGGCCTCCCGGCGGCGCGGACCGACCTCCGGCGGCGGCCCATGGGGAAGCCGCCGACCGTGCCGAATGTCCGGTTTGACCAGACCGTCCTACCCTGCCCTGCGTGGCCGTCCACGGATGACACTGGTCTGGAACCTGGATCGAGGGTCGACGCCCGCGACGGCCGAGGAGACCCCTACGGCCGCAAGAACCGGAAGAACCGAAAGAACCGGGAGGACCGGAGCTCGCGGCGGCAGCCGACAGACCGACGGCGGCCGGGACAGCGCGGGTATTCGGGCGTCGCCCTCGGCCGGKACCGTACGAGGCTCCGGTACGAGGTTCCGGGTGAGGAGTGGGACGAGATGCGCGCCCTCGTCGTGTATGAATCGATGTTCGGCAACACCAGGGTGATCGCGGACGCCGTCGCGATCGGCCTGTCGACGTGGTTGGACGTCGGACTCGTAGAGGTCGGCACCGCGGACCCGGCCCTGAACGACGATGTCAGGCTCCTCATCGTCGGCGGGCCCACCCATGCGTTCGAGATGAGTCGGCCCGAGACCCGGCACGACGCCACCAGGCGGACCGAGGGCAATGTCGTGTCGCCGGGGATCGGGATCCGGGAGTGGCTCGAGGCACTGCCCAGGCAACCGAGTGGGTCGCCCGAGGGGACGCCGCTCACCGGAGCGGCCACGTTCGACACGAAGGTCCGTCACCCCCGTCCCGCGGGTTCGGCCGCGGCCGGTGCGGCAAGGTGCCTGCACCGTCTCGGCTTCTCCCTCCTCGACCGTCCACGGAGCTTCTACGTCGACGGCCCGCCGGGCCCCCTGGTGGCCGGCGAACCCGAACGTGCCCGCCGCTGGGCCGAAAGCCTCGGATGGATGGTCCCTGCCTCGGCGAAGGGTAACGCGCTTTCCTGAGGTCGGGTGGCCCAGGGGAATTGCACCCCTGGGCTCCAACAGAACGGAGCATGACAGTCTCCCGTCACTCCGCTCTTGTMATCCTCATCGCCAGGCGTTGGACGTCCATGCCCAGTGGGCGAAGAGCCCGGGGCGTTGGCGGGTGATGCGTTGCCAGCAGGCCAGGGCCTTATGGAACGGTCTCAGCCGTTTGTACTTCTTGCGGAGCCAACGCACCAGGTAGGCGTTGATGCGCTGTAGGAGGGGAAGCAGCGCGGAGCGGTAGAACGCCCCGTAGTACTGCGCCCAGCCGCGCACGATCGGGTTGATCTTTCGTGCCAGCTCGTCGAGGGTGTGGCCGGTCCGCAGGTGTAGCCGCCATCGGCGGACCTGCCCGCTGACCTTCTTCTGGGCTTCCTTGCTGATCGCGGGCAGGAAGTTCGTGAAGAACTTCCCGTGCCTGCTGCGTGCCTTGCGGGCGCGGAAGGTGTAGCCGAGGAACGTGAACGACGTGTGCTCATGGGAGCCGCGCCGGTTGCTGTCCTTGCAGTACACGATCCTGGTCTTGGTCGGGTGCGGTCGCAGTCCGACCTGTCCCATCCTGTCGTCGAGCGCGGCCAGCACGTGGCGAGCCCGACTCCTGCTGTCGCAGTGCACGATCGCGTCGTCGGCGTAGCGCTCGAACGCGACGCCCGGGTAGGTCCGGGCCAGCCACGCGTCGAACGCGTAGTGCATGAACAGGTTCGCCAGCACGGGTGAGATCGGAGAGCCTAATGAGCAGCGCTGGATTATGCGCAGTGCTGGCCTGTCGGGCCTGGTGAGGACCCGATCGGGGCTTGAGCGCTGCGCATAACCTGTCAACCTGTCAGCGGCGGGGGCTCACAGCGAGGTGAGCCAGTTGAGCAGGTCGGGGTCCTGGTTCCACTCGGGGAGGTCGTCGGTGACGATGTCGGTGTAGGCGGCTTCGAGCGCCTTGCGCTTGGCTTCGGTCGAGGCCCGTGCGTAGATTTCAGTGGTGGACAGGTCGACGTGTCCTAATATGTCGCGGATGTAGGGCAGGGAAATGCCTGCCTCCCCCTAGCTGCATGTGGCGGTAGCTGCATGTGGCGGCTTGGAGCCTCCCTCCGCAGAGCGACTCCGAAGGGCCAAATCCTTCATCTGCTACACAGCACCGCAGTCAGAAGCTCTTCCTACAATTCACTCCCTTCCACGTTCGTGGCGCACCTTGTCGTTTAACTTGTCGGTCCTTCAGGTCCTGCGGTCGTTGACCTGTCCGTGGTCTTCCCGACCGGTTGGATGATCGCTTGTCGTCGGTTGGCGTGGCCGGGTGGGCTGCCGGGGCCGTGGCGGGGTGGCCGGCCGGACGCCTTCGGCGGGCGGGGCGGGCAGGCGGAAGACCCGGTCGCAGCGCAGTCGGCCGACACCGAACCACGCACCCGGCGGAACACACCACTTCCGAGCACCTCAGGCGAGACTCGAGCGATCACAAGCGATCACGTAGATCGCAACCACTCAGCCAGTTGCCCGTTACAGAGAGACGTTCCTAGCGCCAACCGCCGCCGTCTGGCGACAGTCGCGAAGCTGCAGGTCGTCCTGCCATCCCTTGGCTTCCAGCGCCAACCACGGCGGGTTCGGGCGGACCGTCCGTCATCAAAAATGATCATGTTCGCCACCGCGCCGCCAGACCATAGGTGACCGCAGGCCTCACGCGTCGCCCCGAGGACGCCCATATTCATCCGTACAGTTGACGACATGGGCCACTCGGTGGGCTATCGTAAACGAATCAGCTGATGTATCGTGGTTGCAGGGGAAGGTCAGGATCATGTTTCAGATCTTCGAGGCTCTTGCGAATCCGCCCTGGTGTGACCTGATCGAGCGGMTGAGCGACGGCGACGCCACGGTCGGCGAGCTCGCCGAGTGGTGCAAGGCCGACGTGCAGACGGTCTGCAAGCACATCGAGGTACTCGAGCAGGCCGGCCTGGTCAGCCGCACCGGGGATGCCCACCGCAGCCTGGTGCGCCTCAACGCGGAGGTGTTCGRCCTGATAACCACACGGATTGTCGACGGCTTCCGTCCGGAGCATTGGGGCATCGCCCCAGACAGGGCGCAATTGATGGGGATAATAGTGAAGAATCCGGGGCGAGCGCACCGGATCGTCCACCGGTGACCTGATGGATATCCAGCTCAACGGCACGAAGGTCGGAGTTGTCGGGCTCGGCACGATGGGCGCCGGCATCGCCGAGGTAATGGCGCGCGCCGGCATCGAGGTGGTCGGCGTCGAGCTCAACGACGAGACGCTGGCCCGTGGGCTCGATCGGATCCGGCACTCCACGGACCGGGCGATGAGCCGCGGCAAGTTGACCAAGGTCGAGCGGGACGCCCTGCTCGCCCGTATCCAGGCCGGAACCGGGATCGAGGCCGTGGCCGACTGCCAGCTGGTCATCGAGGCGATTCCCGAGCGGATCGAGAAGAAGCTCGGGCTCTTCGCCGAGCTGGACAGGCTGTGTCCGCCAGAGACGATCTTTACGACGAACACCAGCTCCCTGCCAATCATCACGTTGGCCGTCGCTACCTCACGCCCCTCCCGGGTTGTCGGGACCCACTGGTCCAACCCCGCACCGGTCATGGGCCTGGTCGAGATCATCCATACTGYGGTCACCGACCCGTCTGTACTGGAGGATGTCGGGACGCTCGTCGCGAAGGTCGGAAAGACCGCGGTGGTCGCCGGGGACCGGGCGGGTTTCATCGTGACCKCCCTGCTGTTCGGGTACCTTAACAGCGCTGTCCGGATGCTGGAGGCGTGCTACGCYACCCGTGAGGACATCGACGCCGCCATGCGGTTCGGCTGCGGTCACCCGATGGGCCCATTGGCACTGCTCGATCTGATCGGTCTCGACTCCGCGTACGAGATTCTCGACTCGATCTATCACACCTCCCGCGACCACCTGCACGCACCGGCCCCGCTGCTCAAGCAGCTAGTGACCGCCGGCATGCTCGGCCGCAAGACCGGGCGGGGTTTCTACACCTATGCCGCCCCTTACTCCTCCGAGATCGTCGACAYGGTCGAACCACCCCAACTCGGCTTCTTCGCGGTCCCAGGACGGCCGGTGCACACGATCGGCGTGGTCGGCACCGGCACCATGGCCAGCGGAATCATCGAGGTCTGTGCCCACCATGGCTACAAGGTGGTGTTCCGTGCACGGAGCGAGAAGAAAATCGCCGCTGTCCGGACGAAGATCGAGCGGTCACTGGACAAAGCGGTCGAACGGGGAAAGATCTCATCGGACGAGCGTACTTCGACACTGGCACGGGTTCGAGCTTCGACCGATCTGTCCGTCCTCGCCGAGTGTGACCTCATCATCGAAGCGGTCGTTGAGGACTTGGACGTCAAACGGGCGCTGTTCGCTGAACTCGACACGGTTGCACGCCCGGGA
Source organism: Frankia sp. CcI156 (assembly GCF_001983015.1). Classification (NCBI taxonomy): domain Bacteria; kingdom Bacillati; phylum Actinomycetota; class Actinomycetes; order Frankiales; family Frankiaceae; genus Frankia; species Frankia sp. CcI156. The sequence continues at coordinate 57,231 of NZ_MOMD01000043.1, read as the reverse complement.
GCGGTCCTCGCGACGACCACGTCCTCGCTGCCRGTGATCGAGTGTGCCACCGCCACGTCCCGCCCGCAGGATGTGGTCGGTATGCACTGGTTCAACCCAGCGAAGAAGATGCGCCTGGTCGAGATCGTGCCGACCATCGTAACCGCGGACGACGTGACCGCGACTGTCTTCGACGTGGCCAGGACGGCGGGCAAGTACCCGGTCCGGTGTGCCGACCGCGCCGGCTTCATCGTCAACACCCTACTGTTCCCATATCTCAATGACGCGGTGAAGATGCTKGAGTCCCATTACGTGGATATCGATGTGATCGATACAGCCATGAAGGTCGCCTGCGCACACCCGATGGGGCCGTTCGAACTCGCCGATGTCATCGGCCTGGACGTGACACTCGCCATCCAGCGCGCCCTGTACCGGGAGTTCCGCGAACCCGGGTACACCCCGACGCTCCTGCTGGAAGACCTCGTCAGGTCCGGATGTCTGGGGTACAAGACCGGGCGGGGTTTCCGGGTCTACTGAACATCTGCTCGATGYCGGCATCGTATAGGAGAGTTCGACCGTGAAAGAAATAAGGTCAGCTATTCTCGCCGGTGACACGCCCAAGGAGGCCTTTACATCCCTCCGGGTGCCGGAGACCTACCGGGGAGTGGTCGTCCGAAAGGAAGACGTCAACATTTTCAGTGGGCTCGCATCCCGCGACAAAGACCCCCGACRTTCACTGCACCTGGACGAGGTCGCGACACCGGAGATCGGCCCCGGTGAGGCGCTGGTCGCCGTGATGGCGTCCTCGATCAACTACAACACGGTGTGGACGTCGGTCTTCGAACCCCTGCCGACGTTCGGTTTCCTGGAGCGCTACGGCCGTCTCTCCCCGCTCAGCAAGCGACACGACCTGCCTTATCACGTCGTAGGGTCCGATCTCGCCGGTGTCGTGCTGCGCACTGGGCCGGGGGTACACGCCTGGTCGCCAGGTGACGAGGTGGTGGCCCACTGCCTGTCGGTCGAGCTGGAACGGCCGGAGGGCCACAACGACACGATACTGGATCCGGAGCAGCGCATCTGGGGTTTCGAGACCAACTTCGGTGGCCTCGCCGAACTGGCTCTGGTCAAGGCGAACCAGCTCATGCCGAAACCGGCGCATCTGAGCTGGGAGGAGGCCGCGGCATCGGGCCTGGTGAACTCCACCGCATACCGTCAGCTGGTGTCGCGCAACGGCGCGGACATGAAGCAGGGAGATATCGTGCTGATCTGGGGCGCGAGCGGGGGTCTGGGCTCCTACGCCACGCAGCTGGCGGTGCGCGGCGGTGCCATCCCAGTCTGCGTTGTCTCTTCTTCCGAGAAAGCCGAAATTGCCCACAGGATGGGCGCCGAGCTGGTGATCGACCGGACGTCGGAAGGCTACCGGTTCTGGACGGATGAGCACACCCAGAACCCGAAGGAATGGCAGCGCTTTGGCAAGAAGATCCGGCAGCTCACCGGCGGGGAGGATCCGGACATCGTTTTCGAGCATCCCGGACAGGAGACCTTCGGCGCCTCGGTCTATGTGRCCCGCCGCGGCGGAACGATCGTCACCTGCGCCTCCACCAGCGGCTTCGTCCACTCCTACGACAACCGCTATCTCTGGATGAATCTGAAAAAGATAGTGGGGTCGCATTTCGCGAACTACCGCGAGGCCTGGGAGGCCAACCGATTGATCACCAAGGGGCTGGTTCATCCGACCGTGTCACGGGTGTATCCACTGGACGAGACCGGCCAGGCCGTCTACGAGGTGCACCGCAACCTGCACCAGGGCAAGGTCGCGGTCCTGTGCCTCGCGCCGCAGGAGGGCCTCGGCGTGCGCGACAACGCGATACGGACCCGCCATCTGGAAGCGATCAACCGCTTCCGCGAGACGTGATCATGAATTTTGGATTTTCCGCGGGAATAGCGGAGGTCGGAATTCGCCAGCCWCCCCGGCCCTGCCGCCACCAAGACGGACGTGTACCGCGGTGTTGTTGCACGCGGCCTCCACCTCCTACGGATCGCGAGGATCATCGGCGGGGGATCACCCCCGCATCAGGGAAGGGGCTCCTGTACCGCCATCACCGGACGCTGAAGGGAGGGGATGTGGCGTGGCCTCCGAACTGTCGACCTCGGACTAGCAAGTCAACAATCTAAGCTAATCCAACATCAATGGAGGTTTGCCTTCATGAGCGGCGTAACCAGTTCGGATTTTTCGGACCACCTCGATACGCATGGACCTTTGCTAGTCGGAGCATGGAAGCTTGTCTCGTTCATCGTTACTGACCGCAATGGAATAATTCTCAGCATGCCCATGGGCACCCAACCGAGCGGTCTAGTGATCTACGCGGCCGACGGCCACATGTCCGCACACCTGCGCGACCCTCAGCGTCGCACCTCAAGCGCATCCGTCTCCGAATTCATGAATAGCTCGCAGGTCGACGCCGAATCGATCGCTATGAACCATCCCTACATCGGATACTGCGGAACCTATTGCCTAGAGGATGATCAAGTCATCCATCATGTGCAGGTGGCGTCTGTTCCCGAATGGATTGGAGGGAACCAGGTTCGCAATTTCGCGTTGAGAGAGAATGTGTTGACGCTGTGTTGTCCGGCGAAGTGGGACGGCTCTGGCATCCGGCTTCCGTACCTGACGTGGGAGCGGATCCGGCCCGCGGAATCGCCAGYTGGTGCGACCGTAGCACCATAGCGGCCACCGCTGACGAAGAAAAGAGCCTGCCATGACGGGCGCACACGCTGGCCGTGCCAATTTTGGCTGGCACGCACGATTCATTGATCTGCCTGCCGGCCGATTCAGCTATCGGGTCTGGAGTGAAGATCGAGATGAACGAATGCGGGTCGTGTTGCTGCATGCCAACGCGGGATCGGCTGCAAGCTGGTCTCGTGTCGGCCCCGCGCTGGGGGATAGGTACCAGGTGTTCGCGCTCGATCTGCGAGGACATGGTGCCAGTGTTCGAGCACCCATCGGGTCGTACGGCCTACGCAAGGCCGCTGATGATGTGGTGTCCTTCCTGACCGCCCTGGKGGTCGAGGAGCCGATGCTGGTCGGCCACTCGTGGGGAGCCGCCGTGGCCCTGGTCACCGCGACCGGTGCCGAGTCGGAGCAGCTTYCCCCGACGGTGTCGAGTCTTGTTCTTGAAGACCCCCCGGTGATGATGTCACCAAAGCTGYAGCGCGAACAGATCAACGATCTGATCAAGGCCATCGCACTGCCCGAAATAGAACTGCGGGAAATCCTCGCCATGGTTCATCCCAGCTGGCACCCCGATGATGTGGACAGTCTGCTGGAGGGTTTCCGGTACGCCGACCCTGCCATCGTCGAGAGCCTGGTGCGCGATGGATCCTGTACGGGCTCGCTACTCCCGCTCCTAGGTCAGCTCACTGTTCGGRCCCTTCTCATCCGCGCCAACCCGCTGCGGGGCGGACTGTGGTCCGACGAGGAATGGGCGCACGCACGCCGCATCCTGCCCGCCTGCTRCACCACCGTCGAGTTGCACAACGCATCACACGACGTGCACCGTAGCCAGTTCAACCAGTTCATCCAGGCCGTTCGCGAATTCGCAGAGATCTGAGAAGGTGTTTGAGATTGTCGGTCAGAAGGGGTTTGAGAATGGAGGTTGATAACGGTATGTGACCCGCCGGCGTGCGGGACGATGGCACCCAGACCCGCTGCCTGGACACGACGGCGAGCCGGGCCGCGTTCGGCCCGTCGGGCACCGCCGACGACCCGCCCCACCTACTTGTGCGCGCCGCGCTCATGACCACCTACGCGTCGCGAGCGACGCTCGGGGCCGCGATCGACGGCTCCCACGTCGGCGAGCAGACGCTGGCCGCCCGATCCTCGCCGAGCAGCCGGGGGTGTTCAACGCCCTGCGGACCTGCCTCGAACCGGAGTGGCAACGGTTCAACCAGCTTCCACAACTCGTCCGGGACCGGACGTAGAGCAAGCCGCTCTCCATCACATCCATGATCGTTTATCTACCGGGAACCGCCGCGTGAGACACGCTCTTAAAGTACTTCCATTGAGCTCACACCTGATCATCAATGGCACCAGCAAGGTTCGGAAGAGGCGGGCTGGTTTACCCGCCGAAGGTACTGATGTGATCACCGGAAGGACGCTTCAGGATCTTTTTGACCTCGCGGACGGGTGGAAAACCCGGCCTCTCGGGTAGGTGGAAAAGTTGCGCATAGGGCAGTAGACTACTGAATCATTATGGACACCATACATTCCTTCCAATCCCGATGGCCCCGGACGCCGAGGCACCGTGGCCGTCGAGCCATGGTGACGGTGCTTGGCGCCCTCGTCATCCCATCGACTCTGTTCCTCAGCGGTTGCGGCCAGAACTCCAAGCAGGACAACGGCGGCGCCGTACCCGTACCACGGGCCAGTATCGAGAGTCCGCAAAGTGCGACACCCCGGCCGGCGCCAGCCGGGGCCACCAGCCACGTTGCGGTCATAGCCCAGACAGCGGTCYCAACCCCTCCCGGAGGAAAATTCTAAGAACCTATTTTAGATCTTGCCCTAACCTCGGACGCATGCTGGGCGCCAGAGGATCGGACTCCGGCGCTCGGCGTGCCAACCGGTCGACAGCCCGCTTTATCGGGTCGGGATATGGGACCAGGGTAATTCCAAAACAGCTTCTTGGGTCGGGTGGCCCAGGGRATTCGCACTCCTGGGCTGGTAGGGGCAGGGCGACTCCGAAGGGTCAAAATCCTTCATCTGCCACGCAGTCGTTGGCCTGTCCGTGGTCTTCCCGACGGGCTGACGAGCGGGAGTGAGCCGGTCGGGTCGCGCGGGTCGAGCACACCCCGACCCCACCCACACCACACCCGATCGAGTTACGAAACAGCCTTTTGCAGRATGCGGTTATTTGACGTCCATGYCGGCGCTAGCGTCGGGCACCGGAATGTGCGCTTTCGGTGTCRCCGGGGGGTCCAGTCGCCGTAGTGTCTCGTCCGCGGTGTGCTCCACCCGTCRCATCGTGAGGTGCAGGATCGGCGGAGTTATCATGGTGGTGATGAGTGCCACGAGGACCACCACCGTGTAGGCCGCCGTGTTCAACACGCCGAGGCGCAGCCCCACTCMGGCGACGACCAGACCGATGACCCCGCGGGCGTTCAGCCCGGCGCCGAGCGCGAGGGCCTCCCAGTGGCCAAGCCGGCTGGCCCGGGCTCCGAGGTAGGCGCCGGCGAACTTGCCCGCGACGGCAAGCAGCAGGACCACCAGGCCGGCGGCGAGGACCGACAGGTCGGTGAGCTTGCCGAGATCGACCCGTAGCCCGGCGGTGGCGAAGAAGATCGGCGCCAGCACGGTGAGCACCACCGTCCGCAGCGGCGCGACCCGGTCGGGAGCGAAACCCCGGCTGGACCCGATGACGACGCCGGCGATGAACGCGCCGAAGATCGCCTCAAGCTTCAGTGCCTCCGTGGCCGCCGCCGCGGCCAGGATCAGTACGGTGACGACCACGATGTGGCCACCGCCGTCGCGCGCCGTGCTGGCGTATCGAAGTGCCCGTCGGACCGTCGGAGGACCGACCACCAGGGCGGCCAGCACGGTGCCGAGCACGCTGACCACCGGCACGGCGATGTCACTGCCACGCACGCCCGTGGTCGCCATCGCCGACACTATGGAGAGTGCGAACCACCCGGCCACGTCGTCGACTGCGGCCGCGGCCAGGGTGAGCTGGCCGACGTTGCGGTCCAACAGGTTCATGTCGATGAGGATCTTCGCGGCTACCGGGATCGCGCTGACCCCGAGCGCTACGCCGAGGAACACCGCGAACACCAGCCGATGGGCGCCGTCCGCGACGAGAGAGTCAGGCAGCAGTAGACCCGCCGAGACGCCGAGGCCCACCGGAACCAGCAGCCCGGCGAGGCCGACCCGGGCGGCGGCCAGACCCCGGCGCCGCACCATCTGGATGTCCATCTCTATGCCGATGAATCCGACCAGCAGAATCACGCCGAGCTGGCCGACGGCGTCGAGGAGATGGAACTGGTCGGCCCGTGCGGGCAACAGCCAGCCGGCGAAGCCAGGCGCGAGCGCGCCAAGCAGAGATGGCCCGAGGATCACGCCGGTGAGGAGTTCACCCACCACTGCCGGCATTCCCAGCCGCGTTGCCGCCCGCCCGAGGAGATAAGCTAGCCCGAGCAGGAAAGCGATCTGGAGCAGGAAAACGAGAAGCGCATGGGGCGACAGCGCGGCTACMGGACCGGATGCGTTGACCATCACTACTCCTGGGAAGGTCAGGCGGACGTCTAAACCGACGGTGACGCCGAGCACGAGCGAGAGTGGCAGGATGAGGTAAACCGCCGGTAGATCCGATGCGCTGCGTGCGTAACCGTTACTCCCCGGGGCCGGCGAGCGTTTCTCGGTAGGTCATCGGGTCAGCCGCCAACCGCCCGCGCGATGGTCTTTGCGTACGTGTCGTAGGCGTTGCCCTCGGTCAGGAGCAGACGGGGGATGACGAGCTCACATTCCAGTAGCCGCAGCACACGGTGTTCGTCCCGCAAGCCGTCAACCCGGCCGAAGATCAACGGTCCGTATCGGTTCTCTAGTGCTTCATATACACAGTACGCCCACTCACGCTCGGCTGGTGTCGGCTGGATCACTTCATTCCGGCCACCGAACCGTTCGTGTGCCCACCAGCCGCCGTCCCGGGCGACTCTTTTGCGGACCGCGTGGCTCAACTTTCCGCCTAGGAAGACGAAGGAGAGTTCACCGTGAGCCAGGATCGATGAAAGAAAGGGCTGGACACAGACGTGATGGGTGGACACCAAGTCACGGAGCAGTGTCTCGGGTTCCGTGTCGCGGCGTGGTGCCACGCCCGTCGCCGACGTTGCTTCGTGGCCGTGCCGGACGAAGTGCGTTGCTGAGGTGCTCGGCCCGCTCCGTGAGACCCGGAAGGTGYGCCAGGAGCCGGCCGAGACGGTTGGCTTGATGACGACATGGTCCCATCCGGTCTGGGTCATGAGCGTGTCAATCGTCACGTCCTCGCCCCGGGAAACCCACCGGGTCGGGATCACCGCGATGCCGTCCTGTTCGAGCTCTGAYAGGTACCGACGTTTGTCGAGCGTCCCGACGGCCACCCGCATCGAGTTCAGAATTGGAATCTTCCCGTCCAGCTCCAGATACAGTCTCCGGATCCTGTCAAGAAAGTCGGGCCGCTCGTGGAAGCCGCGGCACATTCGTAGGTTCACGCCGTCGAACGCTGTCCAGTCGACGGTGTGCACGTTGTCGAGATGGACCGCGACTGCCGTGACACCGTAATCAGCCAGGGCGGTAACGATCTGTGGGTACTCCGCGTGCGGCGAGTCCAAATGTAGATAAGCGATCGGTCGCCCAGTGGTAACGGCTTTCATTCATTCTTCCTTAGCAAGGCCTCGTGGTTAGCGAGTTCGCTGGCCGTCGCGCTGTCGCTGGGGCGGCGTACAAGCAGGCGCAGGCGTCGGATCGCCGTGTCCGCCCCGTCCCACAGATAGGCAGCGGAGAATCCGGCGAGCAGGGCGTACGGCCGCAGCCGGATCACCCATCGCAATCGGGTGTTGGCCGGCACGGGCAACCGGTCCAACCAGGTCGCGGTGCCCTCTGGTCGTAGTTCCGCGGGTTCCACCAGGTCATGAGCTGAAATATCTCGTCCGCGGTCCCCGCCGATCGCCAGCCACCACAGCTTAGRCAGCGGCGCGGTGACGTTCTGGACACTACGGACCGTTGGTAGCTTGACACCGTGATCCAGCCGCCACCGTGCGCGGGCCGCGAGGTTGGCCTGTAGCCGGCTCTGTATCCAATGCACGGTTTCCGGCGGCAACCACCGCCACAGCGGGGCCCGGGAGTAGAATAGCGTGGATTGCAGACGCCGCCGGACGCGGCGGTTCTTCGGGGTCTCCCGAGTGGTGTCGCCCTCGGTGTCGACGAGCCATCGGGTGAGCGCTGAACGGGTGCTGYCCACCGACCAGAACACCATCATATCAAGCACGTGGGACAACACGAAGAAGCGAGGATCCGCGATCGCGGCAGTGTACTTTTCGCGGACCATCGCGCKCAGCATGTGCCAGTCCTGGCGAGTGGCTCGGTTCACCCGCTCGATATACGCCCGGTCCAGGTTCCCGGAGCGGACGTCGTCCTGGACAATGTTGGCGAGATGCCAACTGGTCACCAACGCCAGCGCGATTCCCTGGCTGTAGTAGGCGTCGATGATGCTGCCCGCGTCGCCTACCATTGCATAGCGCTGCGGGCTGACGAACGTGTCGGTCCAGTGCTGGACGTTCCGGTAGGTCCGGAACTCAAGGAGTGACTCCGGTGCGATCACCTTGTCGAGGACGGGGTGCCGCCGGATGAGATTCCAGAACTGCTCCTGCGGAGTTCGGCCGGGTGGCGCCGACCGCTGGTCGAAAGTCGCGCCGACGCTGATCCGTTCCTTCGAGAGCCGGATGACCCAGATCCAGTAACCGGCCCCCCACAAATGTACGGTGTACAGGTCGCGTTGCGTATCGCGGCCGTTAGGGAAGGTATGCGTCCACTCGTCACCGAACAGGCCGTCGGTCACGCCCTCGAACTGGCCCCAGACCGCTGTCGTCTGAAATCCGTCAGTCAGTTCCCGCCGCTCCGCGGCATGTCCGCGGCCGCGGGCCAACAACCGGTTGCGTCCAGAACAGTCGACGACCCAGCGCGTTCGGATGATGTTGCTGTGCCCGGTTGTGYCGTCCARCCATTCCACCTGGTGCCAGTCCGCTCCCGGGGAGATCTGTATGTCGCTCACTCGGGCGGTGTCGACGAAAGTGATTCCAGCACGCCGTCGGACGGCCGCACACATCGAATCCTCCGCTTCGGGACGGACGATCTGCATGTCGAGGAACATGCAGCGGAACCACTTCTTGTCGGGCGCAAGATCGTAGAGATAATGCGGCGGATGCGGGTCGGCGTTGATGGCCMACTCGGTGGCGTCGTGGAAGTCTGATCTGTTCTCCGTGCCGTGGGAGAACCATACACCGAGTTTCGCGAATGATTCCTCGGTGATGAACTCATCCAGCTCGCCCACAGTGCGGAGAAAAGCACTTGTGAAGACTAGGAACGACTCTCCAACCTTGTAGCTGTGTTTCTTGTCGCGAAGGTTGTCGATCAGCGTTACTCGCAGGCCTCGTTTGGCAAGCTGAAGGGCGTTCGCCAGGCCTATGATGCCGGCACCGACTACCACGACATCAGTTTCGGAGGTCGTCTGCCGAATCACCGGCAAGCCCTTCGGTGAATGCGCTTTCTCGTTGGTCATCAAATCAGATCTTTGTCGAAGTTTCCGGGAAACGCGGTCGGCCTCGCCCACCGGCTGGATTTTCGCATCTGGTCTCGCGTGCTTAGTCTCGCATAAATTTACTTCGTCATAAGCGCACAGGACTGGTGTCGACGATACCAAGGGACTTTGTTGGCTAGCTCCGCAACCAGATCCGGCCGCCACGTTAACGATCTTCCTAACTGCCCTGCTTCGCAGGGTCTCCCCCAACTCTGGCGTCATCTCATTGCATGGAACACGGATGTACAACACCCGACTATTACAATTGATTGGCCTGTGGATGTGCCATTGCCCTGGCTGCCTACACCCGCTCCAGCCGGTCGGCTCCGGTCCCCGGCATCCCAAGGCTGCTGGCAGTGCAGTCTGCGTCCTCGGCATGGGTGCAGCCTGAGCGACGGACCGGTGTGCGGGGACGGGAGAACTACCTGTCTCACTACCTGTCCGCTCGCCTGCCCACCTGTCTGTCCCAGTTGTCCACCTGTCCGTCCCAGTTGTCCACTTATCCGACCAAGTTGTGTCCCCCCACAGGTAGCGGGACGGTGTTGTGTGTGTCCGGACGTGGAAGGTCGAACCTGCCGGCGGAACTAACCAGCTTCGTCGGTCGCAGACAGGAGCTGGCAGAGGCATTGCGGTTGCTGGCCGGCGCCCGGTTGCTCACGCTGACCGGGCCCGGGGGGGTCGGGAAGACCCGCCTCGCCCTTCGGYTCGCGGCGGACCGGCAGCGCGCGTTCCCCGACGGTGTCTGGATCGCCGAGTTGGCCGACCTCGACGACCCGTCACTGGTCGTCGACGCGGTCGCCGAGGCGATGGACCTGCAGTTCCTCTCCGGGCGATGGACCGCGGCGACGCTCGCCGCGCACCTTGCTCCGCGCAGGATCCTGYTCGTGCTCGACAACTGCGAGCACCTCGTGGACACGTGTGCCCGGCTCGTCAACACCCTGCTGCGCGCGGGCCCGGACCTGCGGGTCATCGCAACCAGCCGCCACCTGCTCGGGGTGGCGGGGGAACGGGTGCTGAAGGTGCCCCCGCTGAGAGTACCCCCGGTGCCGGCCCCGGGCGCGGACCAGTCCGCGTTGGCTGGCGGGCTCATCCAGTACGAGGCGGTGAGCCTGCTGGCGGAGCGCGCGGCGGCGGTACTGGGGGAATTCAGCCTCGACGAGGGCAACTGGCGGACCGTCGCGTCGCTGTGCCATCGCCTGGATGGCATCCCGCTGGCGATCGAACTGGCGGCTGCTCGGCTCCGGACGCTGTCCCTGGAGCAGATCCTCGATCGGCTCGACAACCGCTACGCCCTGTTGACGCGAGGCAACAGGGCCGGACCCCGCCGCCAGCAGACCCTGCGCGCGCTGATCGACTGGAGCTTCGGCCTGTGCAATCCCGAGGAGCAGCAGATGTGGGCGTGCCTGTCGGTGTTCGCCGACGGGTTCACCTTGGAGGCGGCTGAGCAGGTGGAGGGCGCCAGGTACCCGCCGGCAGTCGTGCTGGACGTGCTGAGCGGGCTGGTTGACAAGTCGATTCTGGTCCGTGACGACGACGAGGGGATGGTCCGGTTCCGGATGCTGGACACCATTCACCAGTACGGCCAGGACCGCCTGCGCGAGTCCGGTCGGGAACAGGACGTGCGCCGTCGGCATCTCGCCTACTACCGCCGGATGGCGGCCCTCGCCGACGCTCAGTGGTGCAGCCCGGCCCAACTGGACTGGATCCGGCGGATCCGGAACGAGCAAGCGAACCTACGGGTTGCGCTGGACCTCTGCCTCACCACACCGGGCCTGGCGGAGACCGCTCTGTCCATCATGGTGGCCTTGTGGCAATACTGGGCCGCCATCGGGCTACTCAGCGAGGCGCGCTTCTGGTTTGATCGGGGGCTGAGCAAGGCCACGGAGCCGGACGKGATCCGGGCCATCGGTCTGCAATCGGCCGCCCACGCCGCGTCCCTCCAGGGCGACATCACCGCGGCGGCGTCGCTGCTGGCCGAGGCTCGCGATCTGGCCGCCAGGCTGCACGAGCAGCGGGTGCTCGCACGCATCGCCTGCGTCGAGGGCAGGCTCGCCGCCATCAGCGGGGACACGTCGGCGGCGGTGGAGCGCAGTCAGGACGCCCGCCGCCGGTTCACTGACCTCGACGAGCCGCTCGGTCTCGCCCAATCACTGCTCTATCTCGGGCTGGCCCACGGAATCCGCGAGGAACRGGACGCGGCGGCGACCGTCTTCGCGGAATGYGTGGCGTTGACCGAGCGCTTCGGCGAATGCTGCTTCCGCTCGTTCGCTCTGTGCGGCCTCGGTCTGGCGGCCTGGCAGCTAGGCGAGTTRGAGCAGGCGATGGAGCACCATGCCGCGGCCATCTCCCTCAAATACGCGTTCCACGACCATGTCGGCATCGCCGTCGCGCTGGAGCAGCAGGCGTGGGTCATGGCCTCGGCCGGTCGGCACCACGAGTCCGCGGTCCTGCTCGGCGCGGCCGGGCGGATCTGGCGTGAGACCGGGGCGTCGATCGCCGTCTTCGGGCTCGCCTCGTTCCACCACCGATGCGAGGCGTCCCTGCGACGCGTCCTGGATCAACGGAAGCTCGAACGCGCCCTAGCGCAGGGCGCGGAACTCGACCTGGACGAGGCCGTCGCCGCGGCTACCCAGGGCACCGGGACTCCCGTCGCCCACCCCGTCGTTCCCGCCGGCGAGCCGGAGGTGCCCCTGACCCCTCGGGAGCGTCAGGTGGCGGACCTCGTCGCCCGCGGTCTGAGCAACAAGGAGATCGCGAGCTACCTGGTGATCGCCCAGCGCACGGCGGAAGGTCACGTCGAGCGCATTCTCGGCAAGCTCGGTTTCACCTCACGGGCCCAGATCGTCGCGTGGGTTAAGGACAGCAGCAGGAGCCCCCAGGAACGTACGTGTGAGCCGCAGCGACATGTTGGCGAGCGCGAGCGGAGCGCCTCCACCTCACCCCCGCCTCCTCATGGAGAGTCTGGAGGCGTACAACCTCACGGGTAGTCACGGGCCGCGACTTCGCTGGCGGCTGTGGATCATCTGACGGGGCCTCATCACAGATCTCATCAGAGCGCAGATCTCCGGACCGGGACACCAGGCACCTCCTCCTGCGTGGGCCCGGTCGAGGCCCGGCGTGTCCGCCCCGCCGACAACCACACCAAAGTGGAATATATATTAACCAAGTGGTTGATAAGCGACCGGATTGGGGTACTCTTCCTTCATCATCTCAACCGAGTCGCTGAGGAGCGTCCTCGTGTCGAAGCAGAGGAAGAGCGACGATCGACTGCCCCGGGTCTCCCCGGATCTTGCGGACCCGATCCGGCCCGTCCTGGTCGAACAGCTGACCAACAGTGACATCACGGTCACTACAACCGACGACTCCGCCAACGACGCTCCGGTCAAGAAGGCGGATCAGACCATCCGCGCGGATCCGAGTAAGGGTTCGGGTGAACGGACGCGGGATGYTGGGGGAAACACCTCCAGCGCGGTTGCGGTGATTGGGATCGGGTGCCGCCTTCCTGGCGGCGTTGGTTCCGCGGCGTCGCTGTGGGATTTCCTCCGCGACGGTCGTGATGCGGTCACCGATGTGCCATCAGAGCGATGGAGTGAGGCGTCGCGGGAAGCATCGCAGGCAGAGACCGATCGGAACGTGCTGTGGCGTGGCGGGTTTTTGTCGGAGGACGTCGGCGCCTTCGATCCAGAGGCCTTCGGTATCGACCCGACCGWGGCAGAGTTGATCGATCCTCAACATCGGCTGTTGCTGGAGGTCGTGCAGGAGGGGTTCGAGCACGCTGGATTGCCAACYGATGACCTGGTAGGGAGCAGCACTGCTGTGTTCGTCGGCATGTCCAACTTGGACCATATGCTCCACGCACATCAGCTCCCGAGCGGCGGSGGCCCCTACTTTGTGCCCGGTAACCAGGCCGGACCGGCATCCGGTCGGATATCGCACGTCTTCGGTTTGCGCGGTCCCAGCATGACCGTGGACACGTCGTGTTCGACAGGGTTGGCCACCGTGTACCTGGCATGTAACAGCCTTCGGCAGGACGAGTGTGACCTCGCGATCACTGGCGCGGTCAACCTGCTACTCAGCCCCCGAACGTTCCTGGCCTATAACGAGTTGGGAGTGCTATCTCCCACCGGGCGATGCTTCAGCTTTGACGAACGAGCGGACGGCTACGTTCGGGCCGAGGGCTGCGTGGTCCTCGTACTTAAACGTCTCGACGACGCGATGCGTGACCAGGACCGCGTGCTCGCCGTGCTACGGGGGGTGGCGGTCAATCATGACGGGAAGACGTCCCCGTTCACCGTTCCTTCCGAGCAAGCTCAGGAAGAGGTGTTCCGTACCGCCCTGAGTATTGCCGATGTCGACCCGGAAGAAATTGGAATGATCGAAGCGCACGGCACCGGAACMATCGTTGGCGACCCGATCGAGTTCCGTTCGCTGGCCGCCGTCTACGGACGGGGACGAGGCCGGTGTGCATTGGGTTCGGCTAAGACGAACTTCGGCCACGCCGAACCCGCCGCGGGCATGGTGGGGCTACTCAAAGCCATATTGGCGGTGTACCACGGTGAGGTCCCGGCGTCCCTGCATTTCCGACGGTGGAACCCCGCTATCAACCCGTCCGGCACCAGGTTGTTCGTTCCGACCGTAACGACACCATGGCCAGTCACCGGTGGTCCGCGCCTCGCGGCCGTGTCCTCCTACGGTGTGGGCGGGACCAACGCGCATGCCATCGTGGAGGAACCGCCGGATTCCAGCTCCCCGGTCGCGCCGAGGTCGTCCAGCAGCAGCGACGATTCCGTTCTCACGTTCCTGCTGTCGGAAGGATCAGAAACTGCGCTGCAGCATTCCGCGATCAGGCTCGCCGACTGGCTCATCCGCTCCGGCGCGACGACACCCTTGAAAGATATCGCGCACACGCTCGCGGTACGCCGCTCGCACGGCCCCGAGAGACTGGCGGTCGTCGCTCGCTCCCGGGACGATCTCGTCAACCGCCTACGCGCATATGCCGACGGGACACACCCCCGTCCTGAAGGCATGGTCAACGATTATGTCCACGCCGAGCACGCAACGGGACCGGTGTGGGTGTTCAGCGGCCACGGCTCGCAGTGGCCCGGTATGGGGCGAGACCTGTTCGCCACCGAACCCGTGTTTGCCGACACGATCGCGGCGCTCGACCCCCTGATTCGCGCCGAGTCGGGTTTCTCGCCGGAGGAGGTGCTGCGGGCCGGTGACGAGGTGACCCGAATCGACCAGGTACAGCCCTTGATTTTCGTGGTACAGGTCGCTCTGGCGCGCACCCTGCAATCCCACGGCATCCACCCCGCCGCCGTAGTAGGACACTCCATGGGTGAAATCGCCGCCGCCGTGATCGCGGAGGCGTTGACCGTGGAAGACGGCATCCGCRTCATCTGCCGTCGGTCTCGGCTGTGCGTTCCCATCGCCGAAGCCCGCGTTGCGGCGATGGCGGTCGTCGAACTGGATGCGGCCACGGTCCAGGCAGAGATCGACCATCTTCCCGACGTGGCTGTCGCGTTCTTCGCCGCACCCCGGTCCACCGTGATCGGCGGTACTCGAGTCGAAGTCGAACGCCTGGTCGAAAGCTGGACATCCCGCGACGTTCCCGCGCATATGATCAATGTCGATGTCGCCTCGCACTGTCCCCTGAYCCATCCAGTCGCCGACGCGTTGACCGCTGAGCTCAGCGATATACGGCCTAGGCAGCCGACGATCCGTTTCTATACCACGGTTCTGCCTGATCCGCGGCAGACACCCACATTCGATGCTGCCTACTGGGGTGAGAACATGCGCTGCCCGGTTCGGGCGGTGGATGCCACGACCGCCATCGTCAACGACGGACACCAGCTTTTCCAGGAGATCTCTCCACATCCGGTGGCAATCCACCCGCTTATTCTGACCCTCCAGGCGGCCGGGGCGCCGGAGGCCACGGTTGTACCGACTACCGATAACAGGCACGATCAGGCCACAGCCCTACGAACGAGCATCGCAGCGCTTCATTGCGCCGGGCTCGACATGAATTGGCGGCGGTGGCACGGCGATGGAGCCATCGCGGACGTGCCGCCTACGACGTGGGACAGACGCACCTATCTGATCAAGCTACTCAGGAACCTGGCGCCCCCGACCGACTCGGCCCGGTCAGCGCATACAGAGCCGACCGAGCAACGTCCGGACACTGGGACGGACGCCGACATCAGCGCCGAGATTTCACAGGCTACCAGAGATGAACGCCTCAAGATCATCAGAAAGATGATCTTTGAAATCTTGCGTGAGATCCTCAGCTTGCGAGCGCGTCGACTGAGCCCTAGTGCCGCCTTTTCGGAACTCGGTCTGAACTCCCTACGCGCCGTGGAATTCCGCGGACGAATCCAGCAAATATTCAAGGTCTCCATCTCGCTCGCCGCAATCCGGGAGCATCCCACAATCGCAGAATTCAGTGAGTATATCGCCGAACTTCTGTAGCCTCGACCCCTGAAAGGATTAATCGTGAACACAGCCATTCTGGGAACCGGGTCATACGTCCCAGAAAAAATTTTGACGAGTGAAGAAATGGAAGATCGCCTCGGTCTCGACCGTGGCAAGATCTTCGAGAAGACCGGCATCCGCGAACGCCGTGTGGCAGCACCGCACGAGGCCACCTCGGATCTGGCTGCCCACGCCGCACGACAGGCGCTCGCCGCGGCAGGCATGCAGGCCCGGGACATCGATCTGATCGTGCTTGCCACATCCACACCCGACCAGCCCATGCCMGCCACCGCATGCCACGTTCAAGCATCCATCGGCGCCACTCGAGCGTTCGCCTTCGATATTCAAGCGGTCTGCACCGGCTTCATCTACGCGCTGAAGTGCGCCGACTCCCTACTTGCCGCGGACCCGGATTACTCCACCGCCTTGGTTATTGGCRCCGACACCTATTCGCGCATTCTTGACTACACCGACTACCGCACCTCGACTCTTTTCGGAGACGGTGCTGGCGCGGTCGTCCTCGGCAAGGTACCTGACGGACAAGGCCTGTTGGCGAGCACCCTGTACTCGGACGGGCGCAACAAGGACTTGATCCAGATCCCAGGCGGAGGCAGTCGAATACCTCCGAGCCATCTCAGCATCGAGAAACATCAGCACTACTTCATGATGAACGGCCGGGAGGTTCGTCGCCTGGCAACCGAGAAGTTGGCAGCAGTCGTGACGGAACTGTGCACGACTGTGGGTATAACGCTGCCCGACGTTGATCTCATCGTGTCTCATCAGGCGAACGGCRTGATGCTGGCCGACCTGGCTGAGAACCTGGGGCTCGCCTCGGGAATGTTGCATCTCACCGTCGGCAAGTACGGCAACACCGGTGCCGCTTCCGTGCCGATCACACTGGATGACGCTGTACGGGCCAGTCGGCTCCAGCGGGACTCCCTGCTCCTTATCGTGGCTTTCGGCGGCGGCGCGACGTGGGGTGGAGTCGCCTTGCGCTGGGCGTAGGCCCGATATCAAGCAGTCGCCGATCCCGGCGCGGTCATCGCGACCGGCCGGACGCCATCCCCACATTCCGGTCAGTCACCAGTCGCGAGGACGAACCGKCCACCCGCCAGCCGAATGATGTGTCTTGAGCAGGAAGGACTCAGCCGTGTTCCGCTGCGTCGCCATCGTCAACCGTGGTGAGGCCGCGATGCGCCTCATCCGAGCCGTTCGGGAGATAGTCGCCGAGACCGCGACAGCGATCGAGACCGTCGCCCTGTACACCGACGTCGACCGCACCGCGACGTTCGTGCGCGAGGCCGACAGGGCCTACTGTCTTGGCCCGGCCGCCGCGCGTCCCTATCTCGATCTGAGGGTCCTAGAGCGCGCGCTGGTGGAGACTGGGGCCGACGCCGCGTGGGTCGGCTGGGGYTTCGTCGCGGAGGACCCGGCGTTCGAAGAGCTTTGCGAGAGGCTCGGGGTCACCTTCATCGGGCCCAGTTCCGAGGCCATGCGTAAGCTCGGCGACAAGATCGGCGCGAAGCGGATCGCCGAGGAGGTCGGCGTGCCGGTCGCGCCGTGGAGCCGCGGTCCGGTCGAGAGCCTGGACGCCGCCCTGGCAGCGGCTGCCAAGATCGGTTATCCGCTTATGCTCAAGGCAGCCGCGGGCGGCGGCGGTCGGGGCATCCGTGTGATCAGGGACGAGTCCGAGCTTGTCAACGCCTTCGAGCGCACCAGGCAAGAGGCCGCGCGGGCGTTCGGCATCGATGTCATGTTCCTGGAGCGCCTAATTACTGGGGCCCGGCACGTCGAGGTCCAGGTGATTGCCGACGGCCAGGGCACCGCGTGGGCGCTCGGCGTCCGTGACTGCTCGGTGCAGCGGCGCAACCAGAAGGTAATCGAGGAGTCGGCCTCGCCGGTGCTCAGCCCGGAGCAGGCGGCCAACCTCAAGGCCGCGGCCGAGCGGCTGATCGTCGCGGTCGGCTACCGGGGCGCGGCGACCGTCGAGTTCCTCTACCACCCMGGCGACAAGCAGGTCACGTTTCTCGAGGTCAACACCCGCCTGCAGGTCGAGCACCCGATCACCGAGGCCACAACCGGGTTCGACCTGGTCAAGGCCCAACTACACGTGGCCTCGGCCGGCCGGCTGCAGGGCGTGCGGCCGGTCGAGCGCGGACACGCCGTCGAGGCCCGGCTCAACGCGGAGGACCCCGACCGCGACTTCATGCCGTGCCCGGGCCACATCACGCGGCTGGAGCTGCCAGCCGGACCCGGCATCCGYGTCGACACTGGCTTCAGCGAGGGCGACACCATCCCGGCCGACTTCGACTCGATGATCGTGAAGATCATCGCCTACGGCCGCGATCGCGACGGGGCGCTGGGCCGGCTGCGCCGGGCGATTCAGGAGACCAAAGTGATCATCAATGGTGGTGTCACGAACAAGAGCTTCCTGCTGGACCTGCTCAACCGGCCCGAGGTGATCGACGCCAGCGCGGACACCGGCTGGATCGACCGCGTCGGGGACGGGCTTGTCTCGCACCGGCACTCCGCCGTGGCCCTGGTGGCAGCGGCCATCGACGCGTACGAGGAGAAGGAGCACGTCGAGCGGCAGCGGCTGCTGTTGACGGCGTTCGGCGGACGCCCGCAGGTGCAGCACGACAGCGCTCGGCCGCTGGACCTCAAGTTGCGCGACGTCGGCTACCGGGCGCGCGTGGCGCGGCGGGGCCCGTGCCGGTTCCACGTCAGCCTCGAAGCGGGCGCCGACGTCCGCACCGCTGACGTCAAGATTGACCGCTTCGATCGGCACACCGGGCAGATCGTCGTCAACGGTGCCCGGTACCGGCTACTCGCCGACATCCACGGGCCCGTCCACCTGATCGAGGTGGACGGCGTCACCCACCGGGTCAGCCGCGACGAGGGCGACGTCGTCCGCTCGCCCATGCCTGCCATGGTTATCGCCACGCCGCTGGAGGTTGGCGCCGAGATCGAGGCGGGCGCACAAATCCTGGTGCTGGAGAGCATGAAAATGGAGACGGTGCTGCAGGCGCCGTTCAAGGCGCGGGTGAGGGAATACTTCGTCTCCGTGGGCAGCCAGGTAGAGGCGGGTGCGCCGCTGCTGCGGCTGGAGCCGATCGCCGGCGCCGAGGTCGAGGACAGCCCGGCCGCCGCGGCGGCCGGGCTGGACCTGCCGACCGCGCCCGAGGAGGTCCCGGCGCGTGAGCGCACCGCGCGCGGCCTGGAGGATCTGCGCGCTTTGCTGCTGGGCTTCGACCTGCACGATGAGCGCCAGGTGCTCCACGACTACCTCGCCGCGCGTCGGGCGGCCACCGAGGAGGGCCACCAGCCGCTGGCCAAGGAGCTAGAGATCATCGAAATATTCGCCGACCTGGCCGAGCTGAGCCGGAACCGGCCTGCCCGCATGGACGTCGGCGATGAGGGCCACCTGCGCAACCCTCACGAGCACTTCCACACCTACCTGCGCAGCCTCGACGTCGAGCGGGCCGGGCTACCGGAGGCGTTCCAGGCCAAACTGGCCAAGGCGCTCGGGCATTACGACGTCACCGACCTGAAACGCTCCCCCGAGCTCGAGGCCGCGGTGTTCCGGATCTTCCTCGCCCGGCAGCCCGCCACCGCCAAGGTGGCCGCCAAGGTAGTTGCGGCGCTGCTGGAATCGTGGCGGTGGGAGCCGCCGCCGGACAAGTCCGTGCACAAACCGGTGCGTCTGGCGCTGGAGCGGCTGGTGGCCGCCACGAAGGGCCACTTCCCCGTGGTTGCCGACCTCGCGCTCGACGTGATGTTCGCCTGGTTCCAGCATCAGCAGTTGCTGCGCCGTGCCCAGGAGCGCATCCGTATCTTCGAGCACCTGCTCCACCTGGACGCCTACCCGGACGCGCCGGATCGCACCGAGCGCATCGCCGAGATGGTGCGCAGCACCGAGCCGCTGGTGCCGCTGCTGGGCCAGCGGCTGCTGCGCGGCGACCGGGATAACACGGTCATACTGGAAGTGCTGACCCGCCGGTACTACGGCAACAAGGACCTCACCCACATCCGCGCCACCGAGTACGCCGGCTACCGGTTCTGGGTGGCCGAGCGCGCGGGCTCCAGGCTCGTCTCCTGCGCAGTTGGCTTCGACGCGCTGGACGCGGCGCTGGGTGGGCTTGCGGAGCTGGCAGGCGGCGAGCGCTCCGTCGATGCTGACATCTACCTGTCCTGGGAGAACCAGCCGGCGGACTCCGACGTGATGGCGGCCGCGCTGGGCGAGGCCGCCAGCGCGCACCCGCTGCCGCCCCAGGTGCGTCGGCTCACCATCACCATCACCCCGGAGGCAGCCGCACGATGACCCACCACTTCACGTTCCGGCCGTCGGACGCCGGGATGGCCGAGGAACGGCTGATCCGCGGCCTGCACCCGTGCATCGCGCAGCGGATGCAGCTGGAGCGGCTGAGCAAATTCGACCTCACCCGGTTGCCGTCGTCAGACGAGGATGTGTACCTCTACCAGTGCGTGGCGCGGGAGAATCCGTCGGATAACCGCTTTGTCGCGTTCATCCAGGTACGCGACCTGTTTAGGGAGCACGATCATGATGGCCAGCTGGTCGCGTTGCCAGCGGCCGAGGACGCCGTGGCCGCCTGCGTCGACTCGATCCGCCGCGCGCGGTCGCGGCGACCGTCGGACAAGCGTTTCAACACCAACCGGATCGTGGTCTACGTCTGGCCGCCGAGCGACATCACCCGCACCGAGCTGGAGATGATCGCTGAGCGTGTGCTGCTGAWGACCGCGGACGCCGAGCTAGAGGAGATCCTGTTCATCGCCCAGCAGCGCAGCCCGCAGACCGGCGAGCTGTCTGAGATCGCCGTGTGTGTCTCCTTCAAGACCACGGGCGCCGAGCTGACCGTTGGCGAGCCTTCGGTCGAGCCGGTCGAGCCGATCGACGATTACCGGCTCAAGGTGCTACGCGCGAGCAACCGCAAGATGATGCACCCGTATGAACTGACCGACCTGCTCGGCGACTTCGTCGAGTACGACCTCGACGACAACTGCGCGCTGGTGCCGGTCGACCGGCCGAAGGGGCACAACACCGCGGCGATCGTCGTGGGTGTGGCCACCACCCCGACCAGGCTGCACCCGCAGGGTGTCACCAGGGTCGTACTGCTCAGCGACCCGACGAAGTCGCTCGGCGCACTGTCAGAGCCGGAGTGCCGCCGCGTGATCGCCGCACTGAACCTGGCCGAGCGGAGGCGGTTGCCGCTGGAATGGTACGCGCTGTCCTCCGGTGCCCGGATCTCCATGGAATCGGGCACGGAGAACATGGACTGGGTGGGCGCGGCACTCAAGCAGATCGTCGAGTTCACCCAGGCCGGCGGCGAGATCAACATCGTGGTCACGGGCATCACCGTCGGTGYGCAGCCGTACTGGAACGCCGAGGCGACGATGCTCATGCACACCAAGGGCATCCTGGTGATGATCCCGGACTCGACGATGGTGCTCACCGGCAAGCAGGCAGTGGATGTCTCCGGCGGCGTGTCGGCCGAGGACAA
Source organism: Frankia sp. CcI156 (assembly GCF_001983015.1). NCBI lineage: Bacteria > Bacillati > Actinomycetota > Actinomycetes > Frankiales > Frankiaceae > Frankia > Frankia sp. CcI156. The sequence goes on along the minus strand of NZ_MOMD01000043.1, from coordinate 35,942 downwards.
CTTCGGCATTGGCGGCTACGACCGAGTGATGGGCCCGAACGGGCAGGGGCAGTATTGGGCGCCGAACCTGACCGCCGCCGTGGACATGCTGATGGCATACTACAACCACACATATGTCGCCCCCGGCGAGGATGGTCCGCGGCGAGCGGAGAYGAACGACCCCGTCGACCGCGACATCTCCGACTACCCTCACTCGGTGGCTGGCAGCGACTTCACCTCCGTCGGTGAGATCTTCTYCGCCGAGGCCAACCCGGACCGCAAGAAGCCCTTCGGCATCCGCCCTGTGATGGAGGCGCTGTCCGACCAGGACCACCCGGTGCTGGAACGCTGGAAGCACATGGAGAGCGCGGAGACCGCGGTGGTGTGGGACGTACACCTCGGCGGCATACCGGTATGCCTGATCGGCATCGAGTCGCGCGCTGTGCCGCGGCACGGTTTCCCGCCCACCGACGGCCCGGAAATCTATACTCCGGGCACGCTGTTCCCGCAGTCCTCGAAGAAGGTCGCACGGGCGATCAACGCGGCAAGCGGGAACCGGCCGCTGGTGGTGCTGGCGAACCTGTCGGGCTTCGACGGCTCGCCGGAGTCGATGCGCAAGCTGCAGCTGGAGTACGGCSCCGAGATCGGCCGCGCGATCGTGAACTTCCGCGGGCCCATTGTATTCTGCGTGATCTCGCGGTACCACGGTGGCGCGTTCGTGGTGTTCTCGAAGGCGCTGAACCCGAACATGACCGTGCTGGCGCTGGAGGGCTCGTTCGCCTCGGTTCTCGGCGGCGCTCCCGCCGCCGCGGTGGTATTCGCCCGCGAAGTCGACGCCCGCACCGCGGCCGACCCGCGGGTGCGCGGCCTGGAGGCCCGCGTCGCGGCTGCCACCGGCGCCGACCACACCGCGCTAACCGCGGAGCTCGACGAGCTCCGCGTCTCGGTCCACGCGGAGAAGCATCGCGAGATAGCCACGGAGTTCGACCGCCGGCACACTATCCAACGCGCGGTCGAGGTCGGCTCCGTCGACGCCGTCATCCCCCCCGCCGAATTGCGCCCGCGGGTCATCGAGGCCATCGAGGCATCAAAGCCCGTGGGCGCTGACCCCGAAAATGAGGTGAGGTGACGGCGCRCCGGGGCCCGGTGGCCGTCGAACGTGAGATCGAACGCGTTCAGAGCGGGGCGGTCCCAACCGATCGGTGCGGTCCCACCGCCCTGCYGACGCGTCTCGAACCGAGGGCAGCAATGCTTCCACCAGCTCCCATAGATCGTCCGGGACCAGTCGCACCGCGAGGCTGTTCTCCATTACATCCATGATCAGAGATGCACCCCGCGCACCCACACGAGACACGCTCTTATACGTCGCCATGACCACTTGATTCCGCCCTCAATGATCTGCCACTAACATATAGATGCTGACGCATCGACTCCTTGAGACCGCCCGGATAATCCGAATTATGTATTATCGCGGGCCGGGACTTCATCGATAATTTATCTTGATTGAGAAATTCGGATAATATTATTAATTGGATAAGCGATAGGATGAGCGATAGATGGATGAATTTTCTAGAATTTTCGCGGCCCTTGCAGACGCGACCCGTCGCAACATGGTCGAGCGACTTGTCAAAAATGACGCCACAGTAGGTGAGCTTGCCGARCCGTATGAGATAAGTCTCCAGGCGGTCTCCAGGCACCTCAAGGTGCTTCAGGAAGCCGGCTTGATCCGCCGTCCTGGAGGTTGCCACCRCAGCCCGGTGCGTCTCGAAGAGGATGCGCTCGGCCCAGCGGCCCGATGGATCCAGGAATTTTACAGCTCTCGCCTCAGATTCAAGGACGACGATATCGCCGGAAATCTCACAGKGGTAGCTAACCMGGAGAAATTAATAGCTGTCCGGGAAAAGGAGGCGCTGACCGCGCTGGAGACCGCGCTGGAGACCGCGCTGGAGACCGTCTTCGGCAGAGCTGCAAGCCTGCCCGAAAAAGCCCTATAGCGTAAGTTGATCAGCGGTGTGTGTCCGACAGATACCGGATCCGCCCGGACCCCGGGTCGGCATGCTGCGCTTCGCGGCCTTGGCGGTCGCGGTCATCGCCGAGGACAGTGGCGCGGAGCATCGGGACGTCGCCCAGCAACGGGTGCGTCTTTTCTGAAAGCGTCATTTGTGTCTGATTGGAGTCAAGACATCCTGCCATCGGCGAGTCCGGACCTTTACGGATGTTTCAGGCACTACCAGGTGTGATCGTCGCTGGTCAGCGGCTGGTTGACCGACCGAGGGAAGCACCGGCGGGGAGGGACTTCGTCGCCGGGATCGTCGACTGCCGTCCAGTTCGCGGGATCATGGGCGACGTTGGTGCCCTTGTCCCAGACAGGTCACGGAGGCCCTGCGGTGGCGGTTGCGGTGACGGTGGAGCGCGTCGGTGAGGACGGCGGCAGGGTCCCGCTGGACCCCGAGACCGCCGCTCTGCTCGCGGGTCCGATCGAGCGGTGCTCCTCGCTGATCGGCTGGGCGGTCGACGGCGCCGCCGCCCTGGATCACGGCGACCGGGAGAAGACGCTCGAGACGGACGGCCGCGAACTGCTGCGCACGCTGCTGGAGACCACGTTCGCCCTCGACGCCGCCCGCGAACAGCGCGTCAGCCACCTGGTGTCCGCGGCCGGGATCCGCCACGGCGGCGTCGAGAAGAGCCACGACCGGGGCGTGATCAGCGTCTTCGGCCCGGTCCGGGCGTCCCGGCTCGCCTACCGCAACCGGCGCGAGGCGAACCTCTACCCGGCCGACGCCCGCTGGGCGCTCGCCGACGACGCCTACTCGCTGGGGATCCGCGCCCTGGCGGCCTTCCACCTCGGGACCAGCGGCTACGGGCAGGCCCAGCAGGTCATCACCGCGAGGACCGGGGTCACCATCGGGCGCGCCCAACTCGCCCAGCTCGCCCACGACCTGGCCCGCTGGGTCAGCGACTTCTACGACCTGCGTGCCGCCACCGCGGGCGACCTCGCCGCCGGCGACGTGCTGATGACGCAGGCCGACGGCAAGGGCATCGCGCTGCGCCCCGAGCACCGCACCACCGCCAGGAGCGACGCCACCCATCCCGGGATCAAGAAGATGGCCGAGATCGTCGCCGTCACGACCTTCACTCCCGCCGTCCGCCAACCCGAGGACATCGCCGCCCCACCCGCCCGCCGCGCTGAACGCCCCGGACCCACCGCGCGCGACACGTGGGTCTCCGCGTCGATCACCGACGACATCCCCGCCGTGATCGGCCGGGCGTTCGACGAGGCCGACTGGCGCGACCCCCTGCACCTGCACCAGCGGATCTTCCTCGTCGACGGCAACAGGCAGCAGATCACCGCCATCGGCGAGCACGCGCGCACCCGCGGCCTGACCGTCCCGGTCATCATCGACTACATCCACGCCGCCGAATACGTCCGCAAGGCCGCCCGTCCAGCTCAACCGCGGGAAGACCCCCACCGAGGTCAGCGACTGGGGCGACGGGCAACTACTGCGCCTCCTGCACGGCCGCGCCAAGCCGGTCGCCGCCACCCTCGCCTCGCTCGCCGCGAAGCGGCGGAACAACCCGCGCACCCGCGACCAGGACCTCGCCGACGTCGACCGGGCCGTGACCTACCTGACCAACAACCACCAGCACATGCGCTACGACCAAGCCCTCGCCAACGGCTGGCCGATCGCCACCGGCCTCATCGAGGGCGCCTGCCGCCACATCATCGAAGACCGGTTCGGCCTGACCGGCGCCCGCTGGTCCCCCGACGGCGCCGAGGACATCCTCAAGCTCCGCGCCGTCGTCATCAAYGGCGACCTCAACACCTACCTGACCTACTACAAGCAGCKCTACCTCACCGAGCACCACCTCGCCCGCTACGACCCCGCCAGCATCCCCGACCTCGGACTCCACCCTGCACGACCGGAATGACCCGGAATCACCAACCTCTCAAAAAGACGCACCCCCCAGCAACTCCTGCGCAGAGCCGCCGAACTCCAAGAGTAAACGGCGCGGGGGCCGAGGACTCGTCGTAGGGCGGCTCGTCTCACCGCGGGCCGCCCGCGGCTGGGTCGAACCGGACTACAAGCAGGTCAAACACRAACTGGGCTGGGCCGACTTCCAGGTCCGCTCCGCCACCGCGATCGCCCGCCACTGGACCCTGGTGAACTGCGCGTTCAGCCTGTGCTGGCACGACACCCCCGCCAAGCCGCCCGCACCCAGCCCAGCCGGCGACAGCCCGCACCCGGTCCGTCCTGGCACACCGCCCCGATGCCCCACACCCCGCGAACTGATCGACACGCTCGCCGCCGGACACCAGCTCTGCCTCTACCTACCCCCGTAGATCACAGATCACGAACTGCCCATCACAACAAACCACCGCCAGTTGCCTCGATGATATGCTAACATCTATAGCTGTCGATGCACCGACCTCTTGAGGCCGCCCGGATAATTCGCATGGTCAAAACTGAGACAGAAGATCTCTGGCCGTCTGCGCTCGCTCGCTGGGATCCGCCACTTCTGTGCTCTGCACAGCTATCTTCGACAGCCCGCAAGAACGGCCTCGGCGCGCTCGACGCCCTCGCTCGTCTCACCACGGGCCGCCCGTCRCTGCCCGAAAACAGCCCAGCCCTCACCGCCGCCGCGCAACCATCCGTCACTGTCAATCAAGCGGCACCTCTGGCCAGTTACATCTGAATATGTATTATTCGCAGGCCGAGACGCCCGATTGATCTTGATTGAGAAATTTTGATAATGTTGTTGATTGGGTACGATTATGACTGAATATTCCAAAATTTTCGCGGCTCTTGCAGACGCGACCCGTCGTAACATGGTCGAGCGACTTGTCGAAAATGACGCCACAGTCGGTGAGCTCGCCAAGCCGTATGGGATAAGCCTCCAGGCGGTCTCCAGGCACCTCAAGGTGCTTCAGGAAGCCGGCTTGATCCGCCGCCCTGGAGGTGGCCACCGCAGCCCGGTACGTCTCGAAGAGGATGCGCTCGGCCCAGCGGCCCAGTGGATCGAGGAATTTTACAACTCTCGCCTCAGATCCAAGAACAACGATATCACCGGAGAGATCATAAGGACAGCTAACCCGGCCCCGGGAGAATTCGTAGTTGTCCGAGAATTCCCGTTCCCCCTAAGGCAGCTGCACCGTATCCGAACGGATCCTGAGCTGTACGTGCAATGGATTTCGCCGCCTGAGACGCAGGTCAGGATCATGTTCTGGGACCCCAGACCTGGTGGGCGTTGGCGCCTCCGTTTCATCGGGGACTCGAAGGTCGATATCTACGGCACCTTCCACGAGTACGACCCTGGCTGGATCGTGCAAATGTTTACAATTGGCAATAAAACCGACAATCTCGCAATCTCGAGCCAGCGGGCCAAGGATGTCGGCGGCGACGAAAGCAGGATGTCCTTCAAAGTGACGACCGACAATCTCGAGGTCTGGGCGGACTTCAGACGCCGCTGCTACCCCGAGACCGAAACCAACGCTTCCGATATCCACGGGGAGGTGGAGGCCGAGATCAAGGAAGCCTTCGGCAGAGCTGCAAGCCTGCCCGAAAGCGATGCAGCGTAAGTTGATCAGCGGTGTGTGTCCGACAGATACCGGATCCGCCCGGACCCCGGGTCGGCATGCTGCGCTTCGCGGCCTTGGCGGTCGCGGTCATCGCCGAGGACAGTGGCGCGGAGCATCGGGACGTCGCCCAGCAACTCCTGCGCAGAGCCGCCGAACTCCAAGAGTAAACGGCGCGGGGGCCGAGGGCTCGTCGTCTTCAGGGAAGGGCCTTCTCAATCCAGTCCCTGATCGTGGCGTGGCGGGAACCCAAGCGTCCCACACCCGCGCCGACCAAGCTCTGAGCAGGGCCTCGTACTCGCCGGCCTCGTCAACGAGCCCGCCATTACACCCTCACCTGCCCTTCAGTCCCTGCGCCCGGTGACGACTCGGGCCGGGGTTCGACGACGGATCGGGCCGCGGGTGCGGCAGCGCGCTCGTCGACCGCCAGCCGTCGGCCGGTCCACCGGCGCAGACCGGTCGCGGCGAGYACGACGCCACCACCGACGGCGTAGGAATACACCCGCAAAGTCCACGCGTCACCGGGCAGATCCGTGAACAGCGAGACGTAGACGGGGTGCGCGGCCGCGGCGACGGCGAGCCATTCCAGCCGCCCGGCGATGACGKCGAGCGCCGCCAGCAGCACCCCGTACCAGGGCTGGACCGGGGTCGCGACAAGGAACGCGGCACCGACCAGCCACAGCGCGGCCCGTTCGACGGGAACCCGCTGTGGATCGGTCCGCAGCACGGCGACCGTGACCGCCGCCAGCAGGGTGGCCGCTGCCGCCTTCGCTGCGGATCCGTCCAGGTGCAGCAGCCCGGCGAGCAGGAGAAAGCGGCTGCCCTCCCCGTAGCCCTCGACGTCGAGGTACTGCGGGAGGAAGCCCAGCGCCTGTGTGCCGACGGCGAGGATGTGCGGCAGGTAGGACAGCACGACCACCCCGGCGGCGGCTCCGACGAGCGTGACGGGCCGGCGCCGGGCCGCCGCGGGCAGCAGCAACGCCGGGTACAGCTTCACCGCTACCGCGCCGCCGAGCAGCGCCCCGGCAACCCCCGTCCGCAGCGGGCGGGACCGGGCGGTGAGGACCGCCAGAGCGCTGAGCGCCAGCACGGCCCCGAGGACGTCGACGTGCGCATCGGAACCGATCTCCAGGCCGGCGAGCGGCGAGAACGCATAGAAGGCCGCGTGGCGCGGATCGCGGCCTCGCGCCACCAGCATCCGCATCATCAGCCCGACCAGCGCCAGGGACATCAGCGAGGCGTAGAGCTGGAGTTTGTGTTCGCGTGGCGGCCCCGGCAGGACATGAACGGCGGTGAAGTACGCCTGCGCCACCGGCGGGTAGATGGTGTGGGCGCGCGGGTAGTTCAGCCGGATGCAGTGCGGGCCGCGCCCGATCGCCGCGCATCCGGCCGGATCCGGGAACAGCCAGCGATCGCGCAGCCGGGCCAGTTCCGGAGCGAGCGGGCCGTACCGGTAGGGGTCGATCCCGGCGGCCTGGACCCGACCGTCCCAGGCGTAGCGGTACAGGTCGTCGGARAGCTGCGGGCCGGTGGTGGCCGCTACGGCGTGGATGGMGACGATTCCGCCGAGCAGCATGGCGACGGCCAACCGGCGCGGGGCCGCGTGTACCAGCAGCGCGGCCGTGGCGACACCGAGCGCCCACCAGAGCATGACGGGGTAGAGCACCCCTGCCCGGCCAGGCAGGTATCCCGGCGCCGCAAGGACGGCGCACTGCGTCGCGAGCAGACCCGCGAGCCCGACACCCGCCCCGACCAGGGCCAGGGCGGGCCTGAGGCGTGGCGCGGCGCGGGTTCTGGGCATGGTCCCGAGACTGGCAGGCGCAGCGCCGGCGCGGGAACACCGCGCCGGGCCTTCCTCGTTCCGTAATGCCGGTCCTCGGTCGCGAGTGGTCCCGGCGACCTACCGTGCATTCGTGCGACAGTTGCCCCGCTGGTTGCCCCGCCGGTTACCTCGTCTGCTGACCGAAAAGCTGCCGGAACCACCCCCGGTCCTGCGGCGCGGCCCCCTGCGCGAAAACGCATTCCCCAGTCGGCTGCACGATCCACGGATGGCGGCTCTCCTCGGAGTCTGGCTCGGGATCGCCTTCGGAACATGCTTTCTGACCGGGCTGGTATCGCATTTCATGCAGCATCCGCCGTCCTGGCTGGAATGGCCTTCCCGACCCGCCTGGCTGTACCGGGTGACCCAGGGCCTGCACGTGACCACCGGACTCGCGAGCGTCCCACTGCTGCTGGCGAAGCTGTGGACGGTGTATCCGCTGTTGTGGGAATGGCCCCCGATCCGTTCCGTCGCCCATGCGGTGGAGCGGATGACGATCGTGCCGTTGATCGCAGGGGCGATCTTCCAGCTCAGCACGGGCATCGCGAACATCGCGCAGTGGTACCGGTTCCACTTCTTCTTCACCGTGACCCATTACTGGGTCGCCTGGATCACGATCGGCGCGCTGGTCCTCCACATCGTCGCGAAGCTCACCGTCATCCGGGCGAATGTGGGCCGTCGCCGCCATGAGCGCGCGCACCTGGCCGCCGCCACCATGGCCACCACCACCATGGCCACCACCACCATGGCCACCACCACCATGGCCGGCGCCGCCCCGGGGACGGGCGGTCTGACGCGGCGCGGCCTCGGCCTCGCGACGGGGACCGCCGCCGGGGTGATCGTGGCGACGACCGCCGGTCAGTCGGTTCCGGGCCTGGCCCGGCTGGACCTGCTCGCGCCGCGGCGGCCCGACATCGGCCCGCAGGGGCTCCCGGTGAACCGCACGGCGCGAGCCGCGCGGGTCACCTCCCTCGCCCGTGACCCCGGGTACCGGCTGGAGGTGGTCGGTCCGCGCCGGGTGGTGTACACCATCGAGGAGCTGCACGCGCTGCGTCGGTACAGCTCGAAGCTGCCGATCACCTGCGTCGAGGGATGGGCCGCGGACGCCACCTGGCACGGGCCGCGGCTGCGGGATCTACTGGACGCCGCCATGATCCCCGCCGACGCGACGGTCCGGGTCGAGTCCCTCGAGGCCCGCGGGGGCTACCGGGCAAGCGACGTCAACCMCTCGCACGCCCGGGACTCGTTGACCCTGCTCGCGACCGGAGTGAACGGCGCCGACCTCGACCTCGATCACGGTTATCCGGCCCGGCTCATCGCGCCGAACCGGCCCGGGGTCCTCCAGACGAAATGGGTACATCGGGTGGTGATGGTATGAACGCCGTCGTGCTGCGCGGTGTCGCGGTGGCGGCCGGGCTGGCCGCGATCGGTTACGGGGTCGACGGCGTGCTCACCCACCAGCAGGCCACCCGGCCGCCGAACACCGTGGTCTGGCTGATCGGCGGGGTCCTGGTCCATGACGCGTTGCTCGTGCCCGYGACGATGCTCGTCGGCTTCCTGCTCACCCGGTTGGTCCCACCGCCCTACCGGTCCGTCGCACAGGGCGCACTGCTGGTGAGTGCGGCGGTCGCCCTGTCGTCGCTACCGCTGTGGCGTGGCTACGGCGGGGACCCTGGGAACCCGACGGTGAACCCGCTGCCGTACGGACGCAACCTCGCGCTCGTTCTCGCAGTGGTCTGGGCCGGCGCGGCGGCCCTCATGGTGAGTCGGGCGGTCCGCGCCCGGCGGGGAATCATCCAGTCGGGAGACGCCGGCGCAGCGCGGCGAAGTGCCGACCGGCGTCGCACCAGGTCCGGGTGATCAGCAGTCCGGCGTCCGGCGCGATGCCGGTCAGATCGTCCCCGTCCACCAGGCACCAGGAGAAGGGCCGCGACACCCGGCCGGTCGCGTCCTCCAGCCGGACCCGCATCGGACCGGTCTGGGTGCCCGGCGGTTCGAGTTCGACGAGCACCCGGCCGGAGGGGGCGAGGAGTTCCCCGGCCCGGCGCAACAACCGGGTCGGGTCGCCGCCGATGCCGATGTTTCCGTCGGCAAGCAGCAGCGCGACCCATCGTCCCTCGGCAGGCACCCGGCCGAACACGTCCCGCCGTAGTGCCGGCACACCGGCCCGCCGGGTAAGGTGCACCGCGAACGGCGCGACGTCGATGCCGAGGGCCGGCACCCCGCGGGCCGCGAGCGCGGCCGCGAGCCGGCCGGGCCCGCAGCCGACGTCGAGGGTCGGGCCGCCGCAGTGACGCAACAACGACAGATCCCCGGGGGACAGCGCCCCGGTGGACCAGGTGGACCAGGTGGGCGGGGTCGACGCCGCCGGGGACAGGGTGCCACGCCAGCGGTTCACCGGCAGCGGGTCGCGTCGCCCGTCGGGACGGCGCATCCACAGCTGTCCACCGGCGGAGCGCAGTCCCGCCTCGTAGACGGTCGTCGGTCCCCACCGGCCGTCGGGGACGCCGGTCAACACGCGGTGGCCCGGCCGGCGGCGATGCGATCCCCGTGCGTGGCGCGCAGCGCCGCGGCGAAGCGTCCACCGGGCGCGAGCCGGGCGACCGCGTCGGCGTCGGCCATGGTGTCGACGTCACGCACCGTCGGCAGGGTTGTGACCGTCAGGCCGGCTTCGGACAGGCGGGCCCGCTGCCGTGCGCCGGTGTCCGGGCGCGAGGTCGGCACGCCAYGGAGAAGATCGCCGTCGGGGGTGGTCAGGCCGAGTGCCCACCATCCCCCGTCCGCGGCGGGACCGAACACCGCGTCGGTCGCGTGCAGCGCGTGGCAGGCGGAGGCGAGCAGGGCTGCGGTCACCTGGGGAGTGTCCATCCCGATGAGCAGGGTCGGCTCGGTGCCGGCGTCGAAGGCGGCGGCGAGCCGGACGTCGAACGGCCCCGACACCTGCGGCATCACTTCGATCGCGATTCGTCCGCCCGGGGTTCGTCCGCCCGGGGTTCGTCCGGCCGGGATTCGTGCGAACGAGGTCTCCAGCCATGGGCCGACCGCGCCGTCGAGGACGAGGACCGGGCGCAGTGCGTCGAACCCGGGCAGGCGAGTCAGCTCCTCAACCGCGGCCAGCGTGTCCGCGAGCGCGGCCGCCGCGACGGCCGCCGCCTGGTCCGGGCGCAGGGGCGGCGTGAGGCGGGTCTTGACCCGCCCAGGTACCGGCTCCTTCGCCATCACGAGCAGCCTCACCGGAGGCTCGCCAACAGGGCGGACATGTCCCGGGCCGTCCGGGCGGCGCCGAGCGGTGTCCCGGTCACCTTGGAGCGCCCGACCCGAGGSGTGTAGGCCACGTCGGTCTCGACTATCCGCCAACCGGCCTGGGCCGCCCGCAGCAGCAGTTCCAGCGGATAGCCGAACCGGCGGTCGGCGACGGGCAGTCGGAGCAGGTCCTCCCGGCGGGCCACCCGCATCGGGCCCAGATCATGGACGGGAACGCCGTGCCGGCGCAGCCGCCCGGCGACCACCGCGTTCCCGAGTCGGGCGTGCGGCGGCCAGGCCCGCATCGAGGTCGGGCGACGGCGACCGAGAACCAGATCGGCCCGGCCGGCCAGCAACTGCGTGACGAGACCGGGAAGCTCGGCGGGGTCGAGGGATGCGTCCGCGTCGCACACGCCGACCACGTCGGCGTCCGCAGCGAGCAGCCCGGCGTGCACGGCGGCGCCGTAGCCGCGCTCGGGCACGTCAACGACGACCGCCCCGCGTTCCAGCGCCACCTGGCGGGAGCCGTCGCGCGATCCGTTGTCCGCGACGATCGGCCGATAGTCGACGGGCATCCGGTCCAACACCCAAGGTAACGCCCCGGCCTCGTCCAGGCAGGGCAGGACGACGTCGACGGAGGCCCCGATCCCACTACGTTGCGTGAACATGATCGGGACTGTAGTGCCGTCCGCGCGTGATCAACCCTTACGAAACAAGGAATGCCCGGGTCCCGTCCGGCGGCTCGGCACGGACACGACGACGAGCACGACGAGCACGACGAAGCGGAGCATTACGAAGCGGAGACATCCGAACCGATCATGGCCGGGACGGCCGTCGCCTTACCTATCGTGGCTGGGTGGCCCGTGTGCTCGTCGTTGACGACGACGCCCTCGTCTCCGAGGTGGTTGACCGCTACCTGCGCAACGCCGGCTTCGACGTCGACCGCGCCGCGGACGGACCCACGGCCCTGCGGGTGGCCGAGACAACCCCACCGGACCTCGTCGTCCTCGACCTGATGCTGCCCGGTCTCGATGGCATCGAGGTGTTCCGCCGGCTCCGGGCGCACCGACCGGTACCAGTGATCATGCTGACCGCACGTGCCGACGAGTCGGATCGCATCACCGGTCTGGAGATCGGCGCCGACGACTACGTGACCAAGCCGTTCTCGCCGCGGGAGCTGACCCTGCGCGTGCAGTCGGTGCTGCGGCGGGCGAACGAGACGGTGCCGGGCGCGGAAGCCGGCGTCCTGCGGGCCGGCACCCTCGTCGTCGACGCGGCCGCGCGGACCGCCACCCGGCACGGGGTTCCGCTCGGGCTGACGGTGCGCGAGTTCGATCTGCTGGCCTTCCTGCTGCGCCGGCCCGGCCGGGCCTTCACCCGGGGCGAGCTGCTCGAACACGTGTGGGGATGGAGCTATGGCGACCCCTCGACGGTCACCGTGCACATCCGTCGACTGCGGGAGAAGATCGAGGATGATCCGACCGCGCCCCGGATGCTTGTCACGGTGTGGGGGGTCGGGTACCGCTACGATCCCGGCACCCMGCGCCCCGACAGCACCCCGCGCCCCGACAGCACCCCGCGCCCCGACAGCACCCCCACCGGACAGGTGGCGGCACCGGACGAGGGACGACACCGAGGATGAGACCCGAGGCGGTGCGGCGGGACGACGACCCCACGGGCGGGCTGCGAGCGAGAGCGAGGCCCCGATGAACGCCGACCTGGAGGTCATGGGGATCGCGCTCGGCTGTTCGACGGCGGCCGCGCTCACCGGCCTGCCGTTGCTGCGGGCGCTCCGGAGGCGGCCATTGTGGGCGACAGCAGCGTCATTGAGCGTGATACCGGTCGTCGCGGTGACGGTGGGGGTCGCCGGCACGGCACAGGCAATGTTCCTCTCCGATCATGACTTGCGGGTCGTGCTCATCGTGGTGGTCGTGTCGGCGGTGGTGGCGTCGGCATCCGCGGTGCGCCTGGGTGGCCCGGTCGTGGCGGCGATCGGGACGCTGACCCGGGCGACGGCGGCCCTGGGCGAGCCGGGCTATCACGGCGCCGACCGTGTTCCGACCGCCGAGCTCGGCGCGCTGGCGACGACCCTGGACGCGACCCATGTCCGCCTCGTCGAGGCGCGGGAACGGGAACGGGCACTGGAGGCAAGTCGCCGCGAGCTGGTGGCCTGGATCAGTCATGACCTGAGAACCCCGCTCGCGGGAATCCGGGCGACGGCCGAGGCCCTGCAGGACGGCCTGGTCACGGACGCCGAGACGACGGCCCGCTACCACCGGCTGATGCTCGCCGACGCCGAGCGGCTGACCGGCATGGTCGACGACCTGTTCGAACTGGCCCGGCTGCAGGCCGGTGCGCTGCGGCTGAGCCTGGAGAAGGTGCGCGTCGCCGACGTCGTCTCGGACGCGATCGCCGCGGTGGACCCGATCGCGCGGGCCAAGGGAGTCGTCGTCAACGGGCGGGCCGACCACGCCGGGTACGTTGACGCCGACGCGGCCGAGGTGGGGCGCGTGCTGACCAATCTCCTCGTCAACGCCATCAGGCACACCCCCGACGACGGAACGGTGGAGATCACCGCTACCGCGGACGCCGACCGGGCGGTCTTCGCCGTGGCGGACCGGTGCGGCGGCATCCCGCAGGAGGAGCTGCCCCGCGTGTTCGACCTCGGATTCCGGGGCGAGTCGGCCCGGACCCCCGGTGGTGACGACCATCCGCACCAGCCACGGATGCGGTCGGGGATCGGCCTCGCGATCGTCCGTGGCATCGTCGAGGCGCACGGGGGCGACGTCACCGTGCACAACCATCGGGAGGGCTGCCGCTTCGTCGTCGCGCTCCCCACGTCCTGACGTCCGGACGCCGCCCGGGGTTGCGACGGCACGGGCCGGGCCGGGCTGGAGACGTTCCGTGGTTCGTAAGATCCGGCGCGTCCCGGCACCGTTAGCGTCAGCGTCATGCGGGTTCTCGTCACCGGTGGCGCCGGCTTCATCGGTTCTCACGTTGTTGACGCGCTGGTCGCGGCGGGCGACGAGGTCAGGATCCTCGACGCCCTGCTTCCGGCGGTGCACCGGACGAAGCCCCAGGTCAACAACGCCGCCGAGATGATCGTTGGGGACGTGACCGATCGGGACCAGGTCGCCGAGGCACTGAGCGGGATCGATGTCGTATGCCACCAGGCCGCCATGGTGGGTCTGGGGGTTGAYCTGGACGACCTTCCGGCGTATGCCACGAACAACGATCTCGGCACCGCGGTCCTGCTCGCGGCGATGGCCCGCGCCGGGGTGGGGCGACTGGTCCTGGCGAGCTCCATGGTGGTCTACGGCGAGGGTGGTTACCGCTGCCCGACGGACGGACCAGTGCGCCCCGGACCACGGCAGGCCGCCGAGCTGGACGCGGGCCGTTTCGAGCCGCCGTGCCCACGGTGCCACCGGCCGCTCGCGCCCATCGTGGTCCACGAGGACGCCCCCCTGGATCCCCGCAACGCGTACGCGGCGACCAAGGTCGCCCAGGAGCATCTCGCGGCGGCGTGGGCGGCGGAAACCGGCGGAACCGCCGTGGCACTGCGCTACCACAACGTCTACGGTCCGCGGATGCCCCGGGACACCCCCTACGCCGGCGTCGCGTCGATCTTCCGCAGTGCGCTGGAACACGGGCGGGCCCCGCGGGTCTTCGAGGACGGCCGGCAGCTGAGGGATTTCGTGCACGTCCACGACGTCGCGCGGGCTAACCTGCTGGCGTCCGGCCAGCCGCAGGCACCTGGCCGGCTGGTTCCCCTCAACATCGGCTCCGGTGATCCCCACACCGTCGGGGACATGGCGGACGCGCTGRCTCGTGCCTTCGGCGGTCCGAGGCCCGTCGTGACCGGCACCTCCCGGGTCGGYGACGTCCGCCATATCGCAGCCTCCTCGGCCCGAGCAGGCGATCTTCTCGGCTACCGGCCGCGGGTCGACTTCGCCGAGGGGATGCGGGCCTTTGCCCATGATCCGCTGCGGGACTGAGATTCTCCCCGGGTCCGCAATCCTCCCCGGGCCCGCTCGGGGCAGACCCACGAAGGACTAATCCCCGCCGACCATCTTCATGAGATCGAAGATGCATCCRCCGAACACGCTGCCCGTGAACGCTGCCCGTGAACGTGCAGGACGCGAACGTCACGTCAAAGAACGAGCACCGAATGAAGGTGCAGGTGGTGAAAGCAGTGTCCGAATAGACTGATGCGCTAAACCGGACCCCCGGAAAGTGCACTCGGTCAAATCCACCGCACGAAGAAAACATGATCATAGCTCTGGCCAGACCGATCCCCGCCGTCGGGGCCCAGGGACCGGGTGGTCGTCCGCGTCCGCGGGGCCGGTTCGCCGTATTTCCGTTCGGCCCTGCGCCGCCGCCTTCCGGTCAGACACGATCTTCAGTGCCCACCCATGGTCGCACTCCGAACTGGGCGTATCACTCGACGAGGCATCAATCGCCCACGAATTGTGTTGCATGCCACATGTCCCGTCGATGCTATCCGGCGACAGGAGGTGACGATAAACACGATCCCATCTCGGATATACGGCGGAAAATAGTAGCCGGGGGCCGGCACCATCAGGTATATGGTCTTCGCGGCGCCAAGGGGCACCGCCGGAGTCAAGAGGCTGAGCGGAGAAGGATCGTGACCACGGACAGCGCCCAGACAGGGCAGGCCGGCGAACCGGAACGGCTCGAGGAGCGAAGCACCTCCCCGCACCGAGTAGTGATCATCGGGTCTGGCTTCGGAGGTCTGTTCACCGCGCAGGCCCTCCGCAAAGCACCGGTCGAGGTCACTCTCGTCGCGAAGACGACGCACCATCTGTTCCAGCCGCTGCTCTACCAGGTGGCGACGGGTATCCTGTCCGAGGGCGAGATCGCCCCGACCACCCGTGAGGTACTGAGCCGGCAGGACAACGCGCAGGTCGTCCTCGGCGAGGTGACCACCATCGACGTGAACGCAAGAACGGTCACGTCCCAGTTGCTGGGTCGCACGACCGTGCACCACTACGACAGCCTCGTCGTCGCCGCGGGCGCGGGCCAGTCGTACTTTGGCAACGACCATTTCGCCACGCACGCCCCGGGCATGAAGAGCATCGACGACGCGCTCGAGCTGCGCGGCCGGATCTTCGGGATGTTCGAGCTCGCCGAGGCGTCCACCGATCCCGCGGACGTGGAGCGGTTGCTGACCTTTGTCGTCGTCGGGGCGGGCCCCACCGGCGTGGAGATGGCCGGGCAGATCGCGGAACTCTCGCGCCGGACCCTGCGGCGGGACTTCCGCAGCATCGACCCCGCCAAGGCCCGAGTCATCCTGCTGGACGCCGCACCCGCCGTCCTGCCGCCGTTCGGCGAGCGGCTCGGCGCGAAGGCGGCCGACAAGCTGACCAAGATCGGCGTCGATGTGCAGCTGGGCGCCAAGGTCGTCAATGTCGACGCGACCGGCATCGACGTCGAGGACAGCGACGGCACCCGCCGGCGCATCGACTCGGTCTGCAAGGTCTGGGCCGCCGGCGTTGCCGCGAGCCCGCTGGGCCGACAGCTCGCCGAGCAGACCGGTGCGGGGCTCGACCGCGCCGGCCGCATCGAGGTGCTGCCCGACCTGACCCTGCCGGGTCATCCGGAGGTGTTCGTCATCGGGGACATGGCGAGCCTCAACCGGCTGCCCGGCGTGGCGCAGGTCGCGATCCAGGGCGGCCGGCACGCCGCCAAGGAGATCCAGGCCTGGGTCGCCGGCAAGCAGACGGGCCGGCCGTTCGAATACCATGACAAGGGCAGCATGGCCACCATCTCGCGGTTCAGCGCGGTGGCGAGCATTGGCAAGGTGCAGTTCAGCGGCTTCTTCGCCTGGCTCGTCTGGCTGGCCGTGCACCTCGTCTACATCATCGGGTTCAAGCACCGGCTGACCACCCTGCTTCACTGGACGGTGAGCTTCATCGGCCGGGGCCGGTCGGAACGTACCGTCACCGAGCAGCAGATCTTCGCCCGGGTCGCGGTCCAACGCCTCGGAACGGACTTCGCGCCCTCCCTGCCCCCGCACGCGAGTCAGGAGGCGCCGTCCTGGACGGGGGCCCGGACGATCGTGCCGATGCAGCCGCAGGCCAAGGGCGAGGGCAAGGGCGAGGACAGCCGGCAACCGTCCCGGGTCTAGCGCGTAGCGCGGATCCGGCCTTCCACGTGGTTCGCACCACGCTCGCATGTTGCTCACATCTCGCTGTCGCATCGTGGGCTCCGACCGCGTGCCGCCGTGGCGCGCGGCGCCCGGCCGATCGCCGCCGCTCAGGGCCGACGACCGGTTCGCGGCGTAGTGACGCGACGCGGAAGGACGACACAGATGCGCAGCTTCCTGACCGGACGATGGGGTGCTGGGGTCGCCGCAGCGGGTCTGCTTGGGCTCGGGTTGGGGGTCGGGCTCGGGTTCGGCGGGACAGCCGCATCCGCTGCCTCGGACCGGACTGCCAGCGCAGCAGCCACCCCAGCCGACCACACGTTCCTGGGCGACCATCCGCGACTCGCCGAGGCCCGGCTGCGTTCCCACGACGGGCTGCGTCCCCATGGCGGCATCTGGGCCGGCGGCGGCGTACACGGTGAGGCAACGGTCAAAACCGGCAAGGGCTTCCAGGTAGTGGCGGGGCAACGCGGGAAGGTGACCGCGGTGAGCCCCACCTCCCTGACGGTCACCAGTGAGGACGGCTACGTCGGCACCTATGTGATCAACGCCGATACCCGGTTGCGGATCGACGGGGACGCCGCGAAGGTCTCCGACCTCCACCCGGGGGCGACGGTCCGGGTGGGCGCGACGGTCAAGGACGGCACCCGCACGGCGGTGGTCGTCGCCCAGCCCCAGGACTGACCTACCGCCGAGGGCCTATCCCGGCATCGAAGATCACCTGGGGGACGCCTGTCAGCGTGACGGCGGCGTCCCCCCTCCGCCATCCGGCTCGTCCGCAGGAAGCTCCGGACAGCCCTCGCGTTCGAGGTCCGCGGCGCGGACCATGCGACACCGCGGGCACGGTGTCCCCGGCCGCGCCATCGTCTTCAGCCCCTGGCGGGGACGCCGTCCCCGATGTTCCGGACACCGCAGGTACAAGAAGTCGGCCTGAACGGGCATCGATTTCTTCATGGCAGGGGAACCTTTCCGGTTCCACCGCATTCCCGACACTTGATGTTGGCGTCACCGTCGAAAAGACCGTCCTCGTCCGATTCCGCCTGCGGGCGCGTCTGATACTGCGTGCCGTTGCAGGACGAGCAGGTCATCAGGCCTAGGCTGAGCCGCTCGTCGGGCGGCCGAAAATACCGACTGGATCTTTTTCGTTGTCTCGCCACGCGATCAAGGGTGCACGCTCCATCACAGCCTGTCCAGACGCATCCACCACCAGGGCGTCATCCGGGAGACAGGCGCACCGTACTCATCCCATCCATCACTCGTCCGGCTACTTTGCCTACATTTTGACCCCCGGGCCGGCGCCATGGTGAGCGGCGGGAGCGACTGGACGACCGCGACCTCGTCGAAGCGGCCGTGTGCCTCGCCAACGGCGAGCGCAGGAGCGCTCCTGCTGGTCTCATACGATGACCGACTGATTCGTCGAGGCAGGCAGGCCGTCGTGCCGCGGTGGYCTGTCCCGGCACCGCGATCGGCGCGCAGTCCGTGGCCACCCGGAGAAGGACGAGGGATGGATGATCAATAATGCTGCCCACGTACGGACCAACCGTGCCCGCTGGAACGAGATCTCTGACGACTACCAGCGACTGAACGCCCCGCAGATCCGCCGGCAGGTGTTCACCGGCGACATCTCCTGGGGGCTATGGGCCGTTCCGGAATCACGGCTCGGCGTGCTCGGTGAGGTCACCRGACGGGACATCCTGGAGATGGGCTGCGGGGGCGGCCAGTGGTCGAGCGCGCTGGTCCGGCGGGGGGGCCGACCGATCGGCTTGGACCTCTCCGAACGGCAGCTGCACCACAGCAGACAGCTCGCCGCGGAGACCGGGCTGTCCTTCCCCCTGATCCAGGCGAGTGCTGAGGCGGTGCCCTTCGCCGACGACTCGTTCGACATCGTCTTCGCCGACCACGGCGCCTTCTCCTTCGCGGACCCCTTCCGGGCCGTGCCGGAAGCCGCACGCGTGCTGCGCCCCGGCGGCCTGCTCGCCTTCAGCCACGTCAGCCCGATCTACGAGATCACCGTGGCGCCGGGCCGGGACGCCCCTGGCAGTCGCCTGACCYGCGACTACTTCGGGCTGCGTTTGCTGGCCGAGGCCGACGGCCTGGTCAGCGCCAACCTTCCCTACGGCACCTGGATCAGGCTCTTCCGGGACAACGACCTCGTCATCGAAGATCTTCTGGAACCCCGCCCGGCACCGCCGGCATCCGACAGTCACAGCGAGGAACCGGCACCCGCCCAGCCCGAACGCGGCGACAAGGCATGGGCGCGCCGCTGGCCCTCCGAATGCATCTGGCGGCTACGCAAGCCGACGCGGTGAAGGCATCGGCCTCGTGACGACCACGCTGACTGGCGACGCCGCCMCGCACGCCGCTCTGCTGACGGGCATGGCGGATCTCGCCCGCCGGCTCCGACCGGGCGGCCGGGAGACTCCCGTCGTGCTGTCGCACCACGGTGAACGGCTGATCGTGCGCCACGGTGACGTCGTGCTCAAGGCCCACCCGCCCGGATCCGGCCCACAGCCGCCCGCGGCCCGGCTCCGGCTCGTGGCCACATCCTGCTGTCCCCGCTGCCGTCCCCGCTACCCCAGCCGTCCCCGCTACCCCAGCCGTCCCCGCTACCCCAGCCGTCCCCGCTACCCCAGCCGTCCCCGCTACCCCACGCCACCCCTACCGGTCTGGACGGGCTTGCCGTCCGGGTCCACGACCGATGGGTGAGTGCCTGGCCGCGATGGGTGAGTGCCTGGCCGGCCGGAGGGCCGGCCGGAGCTCAGGACAGCGCGAGCAACGCGCCGAGGGTGAAGCCGACCGCGGCGAGCCACACGAGGGTGGGCAGAGCGCGCAGCCAGCTCGCCACGGGCGAGTGGCCGGCGTGACGCTGGGCCGGAACCTGGGCGGAGTCCGCCCCCGCCGGGACGGGGCTGGGATCGATGCGGCCCTGGCCGCCCTGGCCGGCCAGCATGGTCGCCAGATTCCCGACGTCCGGGTCGTCGGGCGCGGCGGGCGGGCGCCGCGGCGTGGGACTGACCGGGGCCAGGACGACCGTCGGCCCGTTCGCCGCGCCGAGGTGCACCTGCACCTCGCCGTCGTTCAGGGCGATGCTGCCGGTCCGGGCGCCGTCCACCCAGATGCCGTTGGAACTGACGTCCCGGGCGAGCCACCCGGCATCGCCGCGGGGCTCCAGCAGGACGTGACGCCGAGACACCCGGCCGTCCGCGATGACGACATCGCAGTCACGGCCCCGGCCGACGACGTGACTGCGGTCGGCGGACAGCACGCTCTGGCCGGACGGGACGGTGATCCGCAGCCCTGTCGGGTCCACTGTTTCTCCTCCTGGGAGGATCCGGCTCCTGCCGAGATCCGGGCGATCGGGGCGCGGGGGTCAGGCGGGGAAGATCGCGTTGTCGCGGACGGTGACGGCGACCGGCGGCAGCGGCTGTTTCGCCGGCCCCGCGACGGGTTCCCCGGTACGGGTGTCGAAGGCGCTGCCGTGGCACGGGCAGAGGATGCGGCCCTTCGCGATCGCGTTCACCGAGCAGCCCTGATGGGTGCAGACGGTGGAGAAACCCTGGATCGTGCCGGCGGCATTCCTCGTGAGCACCAGGCCGGCGTCGCCGAGGATGAGACCGCCGTCGGCAGGCACCTCGTCGACCMGGGCGAGGGGCGCCGCGCCGCCGGCCTGGCCACCGCCGTTACCCGCGCCCGAACCGTCGCCACCCGCGCGGGTCCCGCCCGCGGTTGCCTGCCGTGGTTTCGGATCGGCCGCGTCGCTGCTGCTGGCGACGACATACCCGACGGCACCCGCGGCGACGGTGACCGCGATGCCGGGGACCACGAGGCGCCGCGTCGGTGCTTCCTGCGTCATGACTTTTTCCTCGGGATCCTGTTCAGACGTGCGGAATACCGGACCGGGTGAAAAACCACAGTGAAGCCGTCAACCAGATTGCGACCAGGGAAACGAGAACCGTCGAGCCGAGGACGGGCAGTACCCACCCCGGTAACCCGCTAGTCCGTAGGCTGATCATCTTTGCCRCGTAGGCCCCGTAAAAGGCGCAACCCAGGAGGCTGTGGAGAAGCACCCGGGTGCCATCGCTGGCAAAGCCCAGCGCCCAGATGCAGTGGAAGGCCACCGGCAGGGTGAGGACGAACGCGGTCGTCCCGCTCCATCGGTGCAGCGGACCGGCCCAGCTCGGCGCCGGGCCCGCGCCGGGCAGCCGTCCCCACATCCACAGTGCCGTGGCCAGCTGAACGAATAGCAGAACGGCGGCGGCCGTCGTCAGCCACGCCTTCATCGGCAGCATRCCAGAGAAACCGAGGGTGAACAGCGGCCGCCCGGCCGGTTCGTGAACCCTCGCGTACACACCGGTCGACACCGCGACGGCGGCACCGACCAACAAAGTAACGCCTAATGCCRCACCCGCACTCGTCTGCCGTTCGGCCCKGTCCGTGCCGGCTGCCATACCGCCCCCCGTCCCCTGAGACACCCTTGCTGCGCGAACTATGCCGGAAAGAGCGCGGGCGCGTCCAGAGCCGTCGGCGAGATGACATCGTCAGTGGAATGACGATGCCGCCGGCCGGATAACGGGTGGGTTGGAGCAGGGCCGGCGTCAGGGCCGGAGACGGGCCCGGCGTCAGGGGCGGAGACGGGCCCGCACCGCTCGGCGGAGTTCGTCGGTCGCGTCGACGACGACGCGGCGCAGGAGCGGGTCGAGACGGTCGCGGGCCAGCAGGGCGTCCGCCTCCCGCACCGTCCCCACGGACACGGCGAACTGCGGATAGGCGTGGGTGGCGATCTGCCGGGCGGCGTGCGGGGATCGCCGGGCCGCCATCGCCGGCATCTGCTCGAAGTAGCGGGAGACGTACCCGTCGGTGAGATCCGCCTGCTCGGGCTGCCAGAAACCCTCGGCCGTCGCGGCGACCAGCCGGGCGGACATCGTGTCGTCGTCCACGATCATCCGCCAGGCCCGGGCTTTCGCCTCGGGATCGGCAACGGCGGCGCGGGCCCGCGCCGCATGCTCGGCGGCCCGGGCGCTGCGATCACGCCGGCTCTCGGCCGCGATCTCCCCCTCCCCGGCCCGCCCGAGTACGACCAGCCGGTGCAGCAGAGTCCAGCGTAGTTCCGGGTCGATGACCAGTCCGGCCGGCACGTCCGTCCCGGCGAGCCACGCCGCCAGCGTTCCCGCCTGCGCCGGTCCGCTACACCCGATGACCCCGCGGGCGGCGGAGAGCTGATGACCGCCTCCCGGTGCTGCGGCCGCGAAGGCCCGCGCGCAGGCGGCGTGGAGCGCCTGCGCCGCCGCCGGTCGCGCCGACGGCGCGAGATAGCGGTTCAGCACGGTGGCCCGGGCGAAACGCAGGGCGTCCTCGAAGACGGCGATCTCGGTCTCCCGGGGCAGCGCACCCGCGGCGAGCGTCAGATAGTCGGCGGCGGGCCATTCGGCGTCCCGGGTCGCGTCGGCCGCGGCCGCCCAGATGATCGCCCTGGCAAGCGGATCGGCCGTCCGCGGCAGGACAGTGGGCAAAGCGGCGAGGTCGGCCGGGACGAAACGGATCTTGGCGTAGGTCAGGTCGCCGTCGTTGACCAGCAGCAGGCGTCCCGCCTCGCTCCCGACCAGTGACGCGATCCCGGTGCGCCCGCCCGGCGCCRCCGGATCGATGTCCACCTCCACCCGGCGGAGCAGCACGATCGGCCCGGTCGGCTCCGTCGGATTGGTCGGCTCCGTCGGATTGGTCGGCTCCATCGGCTCGGTCTGCTCCGCCGGGCCGTAGACGCCGATGCCGATGCGGTGCGGACGCAGCGTCGGGTGCGTCGGCGGTGCCGTCTGGACCACTGCGACCTGGGCGAGGCGGCCGTCGGAGCCGATCGTGATCTCGGGGCGCAGCGTGTTGACCTGTGCGTGGCGCAGCCACACCTCGGCCCAGCCGGCGAGGTCCCGGCCGCTCGCCGTGGTCAGCGCGGCGAGCAGGTCGGCCAGGGACGCGTTGGCGAAGGCGTGCTGGGCGAAGTACGTCCGCAGCCCGGTCAGGAAGGCGCCGTCGCCCACCCAGGCGACCAGCTGCCGCAGGGCCGACGCTCCCTTGGCGTAGGAGATGCCGTCAAAGTTCAGCAGGGCGAGTGCGGTGTCGGGGACGTCGGCCGGGGCCACCGGGTGCGTCGACGGCCGCTGGTCGGCGGCGTAGCCCCAGCTCTTGCGACCGACGGCGAAGCTGGTCCACGCCCCGGTGAACCGCGTCGCCTCGGCGGTCACCCGATAGCCCATGTACTCGGCGAACGACTCGTTCAGCCACAGGTCGTCCCACCAGCGCATGGTGACCAGATCACCGAACCACATGTGGGCCATCTCGTGGGCGATGACGACGGCACGCAGCTCCCGTTCGGCCTCGGTCACCGCCGAGCGGAACACGAACTCGTCCCGGAAGGTCACGCACCMCGGGTTTTCCATCGCGCCGGCATTGAACTCGGGCACGAACGCCTGATCGTAGGTCCCGAACGGGTACCGGCTCGCGAACAGCTCGTGGTAGCGGTCCAGGCAGGCCCGGGTGACGCCGAAGATCTCCGCCGCGTCGGCGTCGAGGTACGGCGCGAGTGAGCGGCGGCAGAGCAGCCCGAGCGGGATGCCGTCGTGGAAGTCCTCGACGAGGTGGTACGGCCCCGCGACCACCGTCACGAAGTAGGTCGCCAGGGGTGCCGTCTCGGTGAACTCCCACCGCCCCGGCGAGGCCTGCTTCCCGGCACCGTTCGCCCGCACCGTCCAGTCGGGGGGTGCGGCCACGCTCAGGCGCACCGGCGCCTTGAGATCGGGCTGGTCGAAGCAGGCGAACATCCGCTGGGCGTCGTCGAGGAAGGTCTGCGCATACAGGTAGACCTCGCCGTCCTCCGGGTCGGTGAACCGGTGCAGCCCCTCGCCGGTGTTCGAGTACCTCATCGTGGCCGTCACCACGAGCTCGTTCGTCGCGTGCAGCGTCGCGAGGGGGAGCCGGTTGCCGTCGACGGCGGAGGGGTCCAGCGGCTGGCCGTTGAGCCACAGTTGCTGGATGGATACCGGTTTGAGCTCGACGAACGTCGCCGGTGCCGGTTCGCCGTCCGCCGACGAGCCGGCCGTGGCGAGGGAGCCGTCCGTGGCGAGGGAGCCGTCCGTGGCGAGGGAGCCGTCCGTGGGGGGACGGAGGCTGAAGCGCACCCTGGTCGTCGAGCCGAACTCCGTCGACGTGCGAGCCGCGGTCAGGTCRAGCTCGATCTCGTAGCCATCGACGCGGRCCAGGCCGGCGCGGGCGAGGRCTTCGTCCCGGGTGAGGCTGTGCATACGGCGAACCTATGAGATGCCTCGCCGCCCGTCCGACGTGGACCTGGTCACCCCCCGATCTTGCCGGGTGGCCCGTCGATGTCAGTGCCCGGAGGCGAGGACAGGGTCGGTGACGCCGTGGGGGCAGGCGAACCGCTCGATGTCCCTACCCGCCCGGTAGGCCCCGGCCCGGTAGGCGCTGTCGTCGAAGTCGAGAACGCCGGCCCGCCGGTCCGGGCCGCGCTCGAGGGCCGCGAGCGGGAGGACGGCACGGATGCGGATGGTCAAGGCGGATCTTGATGCCGAGCGCCGCCAGCGCGTCGAAGGTGCGGCGGTAGAACGACGCTACCGACTGCGCGACCAGGGGAAATGAGATCCTCTCGCCGTCCAGGCGCTGGACGACCAGCTCATGACCGACGAAGTCGAAGTCGATGGTGAAGATCGGGTTTCCGTCGACCTGGCCCATCGGACGCGTCGTCAGTCCACGGCCGGTCAGCTGGAGGGGAAGATGTCACGGGTTCAGCACCGGTCAGGCCGGCCGCGGCAGTCCGGGACGATGACCCGGCGAATCTCGATCTCTCCATCGCCGAACGACTTGAGGACCACCGAGTGCCGGAGCGCCTCGGCGACGAGCGGGACCTCAGCGAGCACCGAGTCGGGGGGCTTGCCCATCATCAGGTAGTCGACATCACGCCAGCCGTGGGGGAACCGGCCGCGCACCTGAGGGTCGAGGTCCAGCTTGTAGAACCACACCGGCAGCGGCCGGCGCCCGGCGATCGTGAGGTCGGTCCAGGCGATGTCGTCGGTGATRACGATGCCCTCCGGGGGAACGTTCGCGAGGAACCATCGGGTCGCCTCCCGGCTCGGGGCACTCGCGTCCTGGGTGAGCGCGGTGCGAATTTTCGGTGTCCAGTCCGGGATCACCGTCGCGGCGGCCACGGACAGGGCCACCAGGACCACGAGGCAGCGCAGGCCATTGACGATCATGGCCGCGGTCGCCCCCACCCCCGCCCCGGGCCCCGACCCCGGCCCGGCATGACGCGGCGGACCGCGTCGCGGCCGTGCTCCACTCGGCAGGACGGCGTCGAGCAACCCTGCCACGCACAACGCGGCGAACGGGAGCATCGCGGTGACGTAGGGGTTGGGCAGGTAGCCGTTGCGGAAGACGAAGGCAAACTGCAGCAGCAGTAGTCCGGCGACGACCCRCAGCCGCCGCAGGGCGAGCAGGGGAAMCGCGGCCGCAATACCGGCGAGGACCAGGTAGGGATCGAGATCGAGCCAGGACCGCACGACATGGTAGGTGTCACTGCCGGTGTCGAGCACGCTGCCGCTCGGGGCCCGGTCGAACAGCTGCCATCTGATCGCCCATTCCAGCGAGACGTGGCCGGGCCCCTCGAACAGCTCGTTCTTCGCGGCCGCATACAGGATGTAGATGCCGCACACGCCGATCAGGCAGCCCATGAAGTTGCGCCGCACGAATCGCCAGTTACGAGGATCACGATTCTGCCGGAGCAGTACGTACAACCCCGGGAGGAAGAGCAGGACGGTTTCCTTCGACCAGAACGCGAAGGCCATGAAGATCCCGGCGAACGCCGCCGCCGCGACACTGCGTCGCGGCGACGCCGCGCACACCAGGGCGGCGAGCAGCCACATCACGGCGATGTTGTCGAGGAACGCCATCCGCTGATACCACAGGGCGAGCGGTGAAAGCGAGAAGACGAGCAGGGCCAGGCCGGCGAAGAACCGTCGTAGGCCGAGGAGCCGGCCGAACCGGTACAGCAGCACGCAGCTCACCAGATGCACGCCGAACATGAGCTCGCGGGCCGCGGTGACCGCCGTCGGCGCCCGGTTGAAACCATCAGTGATCTTCGTGTAGATGGCAATCAACAGCCATCCGCCGAACGGATGGTCATACCAGTACGTGTAATGCGCGATCCGGTTCCAGTACTGCATCGAATAAGCCTGGGCGGCATACGTGCCCTCGTCGTCGGTGACGCGGCCCGGCCAGCCGTCGAAATTGTAACCGTGCAGCACCGCCACCACCGTCAGGAGCACGGCGAGCAGGAGCAGGCTGCGGCGGCGGACGCCGACCCAGCCGACCAGTCGGCCGGTGAGCTCCCCGGCCCGGGCTGCGATCCAGGTCACGGCGGTCTGCGGGCCGAGCGGTCGGGGGTACGGGTTCGCGGCGTCGGGTGCGGTCACGACRCCGCCTCCAGCTCGAAGCGGCCGGAGCCGGTGCTGTGGTGGGCCCCGGAGTGGGAGGTCTTCTCCCACTCGACCCGGCCACGCAGCAACCGGGCCGTGGCGCGCACCGCGGCGGCGGAGAGCGCGAGCTGGTACAGCGGGGCGCAGAGCACGAGCCGCACGCTGTCCCAGCGACGCAGATCGAGCCCGTACGCCTCGGCGAACTCGCGGAACGCCGCCTGCTCGGAGAAAACCGTCATGACGGTCGCACCGAACGGAAGCCAGAAGACGATGACCAGACCGGTCGGCGCCGCCAGAAACAACGTGAGGACCAGCGACACCGGCAGCAGGACGCCGGCGAGTGCCTGGAAGAACGGCATCGTGAGCATCTCCACCGCCATGATGCGCTGACGTGCTCCCGGCAGCGCCCGCCAGTCCCCCTTGAAGAGGACCTGCATGAACCCCATCATCCAGCGGGTGCGCTGGATGATGAGTTTCGTGAGGCTTTCCGGGGTCTCCTCCCGGGTCGTCAGATCCGGATGGTAGAAGACCGCGGTCGGGATTCCGGCGGCCGAAGCCCGCACCCCGAGGTCACAGTCCTCGGTGAGGCAGGAGACGTCCCACCCACCGAGCCTTTCCAGCACCGTTCGCCGAATGAACACCGTGTTGCCGCCGAGTGGGATGAAACGCGCGCGCGCCTGGAAACGCAGCCGCGACATGAACCAGATGTAGTATTCGAGGCAGTTGCGGGCCCGCCACCAGGAGGTGCCCGCGTCCAACCAGTGGAGGAACGCCCGTATCGGTGAGTGGTCCGCGGCGCGCCGCCACGCCGTGGCACGCGCGTTCATGAGCTGCACGCCGCCCTGAAAGATGCCGACGTCGGCGTGGCGCAGGGCCAGCGTGTTCACGTAACGCAGGAGTCCCCCGGCGAGCAGGGACTCCGCGTCGACGACGCCGACCAGGTCGCCGGTGCAGTGCCGGCGGGCGTCCTCCAGGGACAGGGGTTTACTACGCCGGCTGCCTTCGGGCGCGACGACCCGCACGTTGGAATGCCGGCCGGCGATCTCCTCGGCGACCCGTCGGGTCTCCTGGTCGACCTCGTCATACGACACCATCACGACCAGTTCCACCAGGTCGCCGGGGTAGTCGCCGGCAAGGATCTGGGTCAGGGTCCGCCCGAGCACCGGCTCGTCGCGGGCGGGGACGATGAGGGAGAAGCGGTTGCGGGGCGCGAGGTTGCCGGTCAGGTCCACGTGATGCACCCGCTCGGGACGCTGCCAGCTGTACTGGCCGCGCACGAGGGTCAGGCTGGCGACCAGCAGCATCAGCAACGAGACGATCGTCCATGCGGCGAGTAGCACGACGTGGTGATGCTCGGCCGCACGCACCCCCAGCGTCACCGCGAGGGGCACGCTGACCAGCGCCCACACCCAGCGCCGCCGGCGGCTGGCGCCGGGGATCGACCCGCGGGTCCGCGCCCGGAGCCGACCGGACAGGACCAGGCCGCCGGTCACCGCCGCCACCGCGCCCAGTACCACGGCGAACGGCTGGCCCAGGCGCGGACCGCCGTACGAGACCAGCCTGATGTCCGGCGAACCGGCGAACATGTAGACGTACCAGCCGCCCGACTCGCACGCGAGCCGGGCGAGCCACGGGATCCGCCGGCCCCGGCCACCCCGGCCGAACATCCGAGGCAGGACGACCGCGAGTGCGCCGGGCAAGAGGTAAGACATGCTCCCGTCCAGACCGACCAACGCGGACAACACGAGGGCCGACGTGGTGTGCAGGGCGGCCCCCCACCCCGCGGCCCACCACCCCGCGGCCGCTACCATCCACAGCCGAGGTGAGCGTCGGGGCACGCGGGGATCTCGGTGCGCATGGGCATGCCGACGCGCGCCGCGGGGGAGCGCCCGCGCACGCGGGACTTCGGAATCAGAATCGGATGTCACCTGTACCTGCCTGAAAGGGGTGGGCACGGAGCACCGCGGGCGGGCGACACCGCGGCGGGTCCGGTCCCCGGCCTGGATGGAAGGTCAGTTCGCCGCGACGAGCTTCGGGAGGTCGGCCACGTACTCGGCGACCGTGGTGTCGGCGAATTAGCTCCTCGCCATTCCCTTGTAGTTCGTCGTCGGCGTGGAATACGCCAAGGTGCCGCCGGCAAGCATGATCCGCCTGTCGGGGAGCTGCGCATGCCCGGAACAGAACAGCCGGATGAGGACCCCACCGGCGCCGAGGTGTACGCCGTCACCGGCGGGTGGGCTACGAAACCGCACCGGACACCCCGTCCTCCGACGGCCTTCCGTGGGACGGCGACACCGCCCGCTCAGACACCGCCCGCTCAGACACCGCCCGCTCAGACACCGCCCGCTCAGACACCGCCCGCTCAGACACCGCCCGTCGCCGGTACACCAGCCGATCCACCACCAGGTATCGGACGATCACCGCGGCGGCCAGGGACATCAGGGTCGAGATGCCGACGCCGAGATGCCATCGCCCGACCAGCACCGCGAGCAGTGGCAGCCGAATGACCAGATCGAGATTGTTGATGAGCGCGAACGCCGGATAGCGACGCAGCCGGGAACCCGTCTCCCGATCCCAGACCAGGAGCTCGCAGCCGAGGAAGTTCCAGCCGACGGCGATCTGGGTCGCGACGATCGCCGCGACCAGGTAGTGCAAGCCGACGTGGTGAAGCACGGCGGTGCCAAGCAGGTTCGGCACCGTCCCGGACGCCCCGACCAGGGCGAACCGCGCGGGCTTCGGAACCCGCAACGCGAACAGCCGCCGGGCGAAGCGGGCGCCTTCGGTCAGCGAGGCGTTGGAGGTCCCGGCGTGCCGCTCGGCGAAGGCGTACCCGATCTCGCGGACGCGCAGCCGTCCGGACGCGACGAGCAGCTCCAGCAGGATCTTGTAGCCGTCCGGTCGCAGGCCGGCCCGGTCCACGACGGCGACCCGTACCAGGAAGAAGCCGCTCATCACGTCCGAGACGCCGCGCAGCCGACGGGGGAAGACCCACCGACACAACCGGTTCGACCCCGTCGAGACCAGGTGCCGCATGCTTCCAGCGAGCCCCGATGCGCTGCCGCCGGACACGTACCGGCTGCCGATCACCACATCGGCGGCATGTTCCACGGCGGTGCCGAGCAGCGCCGGGATGGTCTCCGGCGGATGCTGGAGGTCCCCATCGATGATCACCGCATAGGGCGCGGCACAGAGCGCGAAGCCCTCGCTGACCGCGCCCCCCAGCCCGCCGACCCGCTGGGCCGGGGTCCGGTGGTGCACCCGTACCGGTAACCGCACCGAGGGGCGGACGCGCGCGATGACCTCGGGCGTTCCGTCGTCGGAGTCGTCAACGAAGATTACTTCTCCGGACAGGCCGTGCAGCGCCTCGTCGAGGCGCCGCAGCAGCGGTTCGACGTTGCGCGCCTCGTTGCGGGTGGGTATCACGACCGACACCTGTGGCCCGACGTCCAGCCGGGAACCGACCGGTTCCGCGGCCGAACCGCCCGTCCGCTCGGGACGCTCCAGCGGGTGGCGGGGATGCGGCAGAACGGGCAGACGGAGCAGGCCCGTGCGGTCGTCCGGTCTGCCCGCCGGCCCGGTCCGGCTCCCCTGCTCGGTCCTACTCGCTTGATCGGTCCTACTCGCTTGATCGGTCCTGCCCCCCTGATCGGTCGAGGTCATCGGATCCCCCCGGGGCCACAGACCCGCGAAACGCGAGTCAACGCCGAGATAATCCCGATCCGTCGAATTCCGGACAATACAGCGCAACATTCACGCGGCCACATTCCTGTGGTGATCATAACGAATTTCCCCCAGAGGCAGCGGAACAAGAGAAGCCTCGGATCGAGCCATCTACCGGCACCCCATGCCCGATCCGGGCCCTACGGTCATAAGGCCGGGCGAAAAATTACCGCAGGTCGTCAGCCGGCGGGGGCGGGTGACCACCAGGAACACTCCGAGACACGGCCTCCCCGCTAAGCCGGGTGCGCCGTGCCACACCGCACTCCACCGGCATGCTTTCTGACACTTCCGGGCAACCCGGTTGGCCGGTACCGTCCGGCCCTATAATTCAGAAATCACCGATCAACATCCCCGCATAGGGCCACAAGTCCCGGCCCCACGGAGCGGTACATCGCGACAACACGTGGAACCACCCCGGCCGGGTTGACGACAGTCACGACCGCAGAACCCCGCGCCCATAGACTTCCCAGCCATAAACCCCAGGGAGCACGGTGTCAGACCAGCCTCGCAAGAGCAGAGCGGACAGGGGGCACGTTCGCCTCAACCAACGGGATCTCCACGCCCTCGAATGGATCTTCGATATGCGGGCCGCCTTCGAGTCGGACATCTCGGAGATTCTCGGCCCGGAACACCCGATCTCCAAGAACGCGGCCCGCGCCGTCGTGAAGCGCTGGGAGAACGCCGGAGTCGCCTCCGCCGATCCCGTACTCGCCGGCCAGGGCCGGCTCGTACGGCTCACCGCCGAGGGCACCCGGCTGGTCAGTTCGATGGAGCTGGAATCCGACGGGGCGGCGACGAGCGCGGCGGGGGCCGTGCGCCACGCCATGGTCGCCCGCGCCCGGCTGCGGATCGAGAACGCCGGGGTGGGCGGGTCGCGGGTGCTGGCCTGGATCAGCGAGCGACAGTGGCGGCACGAAAACGAGGCCGCCCTGCACACCGGGTCGCACGTTCCCGACGGATTCGTCCGCCTCGATGGCGGGATGACGGGAGTCGTGCAGGTCGGCCATACCCGGGTGGAGGTCGCCCGGCTCCGGCCACTGATCGCGAAGCTCGCCCGTCACCATCCCGTCGTCGTACTCGCCGTTCCCCGGGGAGAGCTGGCCGGCAACCCGGCCGGCCCCGCCGCGGTCACCGACGACGGCGACGGCCTGCCGGCGACGGTCTTCACCGTGGAGATCTGACTTCGCTTCTGACGTCACTGTGGAGATCTGAGCCCGGCGAGACGCTCGGCGAGCAACTCGGCGAGATGCCGCCCGCGCCGGGCGGCGACGTGTTCGGCCTGGGTCCGGCAGGAGAATCCGTCGGCGAGCAGCACGGTGCCCGCGGGAGCCGAGGCGATCGCCGGGCCCAGGGTACGGGCAGCGATCGCCATCGACACGTCGTAGTGCCCGGCCTCCATACCGAAGTTGCCGGCCAGGCCGCAGCAGCCAGCGAGGACGTCGACGTCCGCGCCGGCCGCCGCCAGCAGGCCGCGGTCGGCGGCGAATCCCATGACCGCGTGCTGGTGGCAGTGCGGCTGGGCAAGGACGCGCACCCCGTCGAGACGCGGCGGAGTCCAGCCGATGGTGTCGGCGAGCAGCTCGGCGAGGGTACGCACCGCACCGGCGACCAGCGCGGCTGCGGGGTCGCCCGCGAGCAGCTCGACGAGGTCGCCGCGCAGCACCGCCGTGCAAGACGGTTCCAGGCCGACGATCGGCGTCCCGGCCCGGGCGTACGGCGCGAGGCAGTCGACGGTCGCTCGCAACCGGTGGCGCGCACCGTCGAGCTGGCCGGTGGTGATCCAGGTGAGACCACAGCACGCGGGGCCCGGCGGCACGATCACCCGGTAGCCGGCGTCCGCCAGAACTGCCACGGCGGCCCGGCCGACTTCGGGGGAGAACGCCTCCGTGAACGTGTCGATCCACAGCACCACCTCCCGGCTGTGGGCCTCGCGCCGGTGGATCGCCCGCCCGTCGGCCGCTTGCCCGTCAGCCGGCCGCCCGTCAGCCAAGTACCCGTCGGCCGGGTACCCGTTTCCCAGGTCCGAGCCGCTTCCCAGGTCCGAGCCGCCGTGCTCGCGCCACCAGCGGCTGAACGGTTGCCTGGCGAAGGCCGGCACCTCGCGGCGCGCGTCCATGCCCCCCATCCGCAGCAGCAGCCGTCGCACCGCCGGTCCGGCCAGCACCGCGTTGACCAGGCGTGGYGCCCGCCCGGCGACCCGGGCCCATCGGGGCAACCAGCCGAGCACGTAATGGCTGACCGGCCGGAGTCGATGCCGGTAGGCGCGGAACAGCACCTCGGACTTGTACGTCGCCATGTCCACCCCGGCCGCGCAGTCGCGCGCGCACGCCTTGCACGACAGGCACAGGTCGAGCACCTCGGCCACCTCCGGGGCCCGGGCGCCCCCGGCACCTCCGCGGACCAGCGAGCCGTTCGCCATCTCCTGCAGCACCCTGGCCCGGCCGCGGGTGGAATCCTTCTCGTCGCGCGTCGCGAGGTACGACGGGCACATGAAGCCGCCGGCCGCCGGCGTGTCGGCCCGGCAGGTGCCCAGCCCGACGCAGCGGTGGACGGCCCGCCCGAACTCCCCCGCGTCGGCGGTGAAGGCGAATCCGCCGATAGTGGGCAGCGGGCGAGCCGCCGGCAGGCGCAGGTCGGCGTCGATCGGCCTCGGCCGGACCAGCACAMCCGGGTTGAGAAGATCGTCCGGGTCGAACAGGGCCTTGAAACCGGCGAAGACGCCGAGCGCGGCCGGCGAGTACATCCTGGCCAGCAGCTCACCGCGGGCCCGGCCGTCCCCGTGCTCACCGGATATCGAGCCGCCGTAGGAGGCGACCAGGTCGGCGGCCTCGGTCAGGAACGGGCGCAGGCGCCCCGGGGCCTCCGCCAACGGTAGATCAATCCGGATGTGCACGCAGCCGTCCCCGAAGTGTCCGTACGGCACCCCGTCGATCCGGTGCGCGCGCAGCAGGTCTTCGAAGTCACGCAGGTAGGCTCCCAGGCGCTGCGGCGGCACGGCCGCGTCCTCCCAGCCGGGCCAGGCTGGTTCCCCCGCCGCGCTCCGCCCGGCGAGACCCGCGCCGTCCTCGCGGATCCGCCAGAGGGCGCGGGTCTGCGGGCCGGTGGGCAGCACCCGGGTGGCCCTCGTGCCCGCGGCGGTCGCCAACGCCCAGCCGGCCGCGAGCGCCTCCGCCGGGCTCGCCCCACCGACCTCGACGAACAGCCAGCCGGTGCCGGCGGGAAGCTCCGGTACGGCCCGCGGTCCCCGGTGCCGGCGCACGATGTCGACCAGGCGCGCGTCCATGCCCTCCACCGCCAGCGGAGCGTGCGGGAACAGCAGCGGCACGGCGTCCGCGGCGGCCGGCATGTCCGGATAGCCCAGCACGACCATCGCGGTCGCGGCCGGCCGGGGGACGAGGCGGACGGTCGCCCCGAGCACGACCACACAGGTGCCCTCGGAGCCCACCAGGGCCTTCGCCAGGTCGCCGCCGCGTTCGGGCAGCAGGTGCTCCAGCGAGTAGCCGGAGACCTGGCGGGGGAACCTGCCGAGTTCGGTGCGCAGGACCGCCAGGTTGGCCCGGACGAGGTCGTCGAGCCCGGGGACTGCCGGATACCCGGGGACTGCCGGATACCCAGAGCCACCCGATCGCCCGGAGCCACCCGGGCCGACCCGTAGTCGACGTCCCGTGCCGTCGAGCACGTCGAGATCGACGATGTTGTCGGCGGTCCGGCCGTAGGCGATCGCCCGTGCGCCGCAGGCGTTGTTGCCGATCATGCCGCCGATGGTGCAGCGGGCATGGGTGKAGGGATCCGGACCGAATCGCAGCCCGTGCCGGCCGGCCGCCTCCTGGAGGCTGTCCAGGATGACCCCGGGCTGCACGCTCGCGGTGCGGGCGGCCGGGTCCAGGGAGATGATGCGGTGCAGGTGGCGGCTGAGATCCATCACCACCCCGGGGCCCACGGCGTTGCCCGCGATGGAGGTGCCCGCGCCCCGGGTGGTCAGCGGGGTCGCGGTGGACCGGCAAACTGCCGCGATCGCCAGGATGTCCCCGACCTCCCGGGGGAACACCACAACCGCGGGCGGCACCCGGTAGTTCGAGGCGTCGGAGGAGTACTCGGCCCGGCGCCGGGCCGAGGCGTCGACCATGGGCCGGACCACTCGATCATGATCTACACCGGTGCCGGCGACCATCGATCCGGCCGTGGTCGGTCGCTCCCCGAGCGCCGCCCGCAGCATCTGGACCAGCTCCGCCCGGTCCCCGGCCCCTGTTCCGGCCCCGGCCCGATCCCCGGGACGCCGAAACTGTCGGCGAAACCGTTGGACCCGCACGCGACGCTGCTCCCGCTGCACCCCACCATCCTCGCCACGGGCCGGGCCGGCCGCACCGGATCGACCTGCCACTGTGGATCTTCAATGAGATCGCCCTCCCGGAACCCGGGCACGGCACGGTCGGTGGCCTCCTTCGGCCGCTCACTGAGCCTTTTCAAAGTTAGCTTTCCTAAATCTCTTCCTCGGTGAGAATGAATGCGGCGAGGGCGAACTTCCCGACACGGCGGGGACAGCCGCGGAAGCGGTCGAAGATGTGCCAGTTCTTCAGGATCGCGAAGCCGCGCTCGCCTCTGGCGCGGGTGGCGGCGTGGGCACGGTTGATCTCCTTTAGCTGATCGGACAGGTCGCCGCCGGGTGGCTTCTTGTACGGAACGAGGAGGTGGTCTCCTTCGCCGCCGACATATCCCTTGTCGGCGAAGAGGTGGAGCTCCGAGCGGTCGATCACGTGGAGGATGTCGTGCATGCGGGCGGCGGTGAGGTCGTGGACGCTGCCGGGAAGCCCCTCGGAGATCCAGATCATCCTGCCGTAGGGGTCGGTGAGGCCCTGVAGGTTGATGCCGTGGTACTTGTGCTTGCCCGAGTAGTACAGCTTGTTGTGTGCCCGGACACGGGTGGTGCGCACGACCGTTCCGTCGAGGATGAGGAAGTTGCTCTGCGTCCACGCGAACGTCCACACCGCCGCGAGGCGGCTACGGCCGCGGGTGGCCAGCAGATCGACGGCCTCGCGCACGTAGTTGTAGACCGTCCCGACACTGACGCCGAAGCCTTCGGCGAGTCGCTCGTAGGTGTCGCCGTTGCGTAGGTGCGCGAGCACGAGGAGTGCCTGCCCGTGTGGGGACAGCTTGCGCCACGTCTGGCGCTGAGCGCGGTCGTCGGCCAGCAATGTCGAGGCCCAGGAACGAGCGGAAGCGCAGGCCATACGACCTAAGCCGCACAAGCTGGCGGTGAAAACGCGGTTGCACGACGCGGTCAATGAGCCTTTCCCGGCAACGGGTCGTCGCACTGGGTAGCCGTAACGGACTGTGATGGTCTGGCGGGTGGGGTCGGGCCGGGAGACAAGGCGGCGCGGGGTCTCGGTAGGAAGTGTCCTTCCACAGATCACTTCACCGAAGGACCCCGCGTCCCGCATGAGTTTCACATACACCGCCGAGCTRCCCTTCGGCGATCACACCGTCTTCCGCCTGGCCGGACTGTTGGTCGCGGAGCGTCAGCGTCGTGGTACCCGTAACGGCAYTCGCACGCTGTCCGCGCTGGAGCAGGCCGTGATGGCCCTGCGCTGGTTCTGTGACGGCACGCGGACCCGCCCGCCCCTCAACGATCATGGAGTGTCCCGCTCAGTGGGCTACCGCTACCTGCACGAGGGCGTCGCCGTGCTGGCCTGGCAGGCCCCTAATGGGACATACCGGGCAGCCGTGAGGCAGGCTCGGTTCCGGTAGCCGCCAGCAGGTGAGCACTCGAGGSCCCTGGACGCWGGACGAGTCCTAAGGTCAGACCGTGCCCCTGYCGGTGGTCGRGAGAGCGGACCACAGATGGGATGTCGTGCCCGCTGATCGTGGCGTGAGCACTTGACCATTAGGGCGTGGTGGATCTCCTGGAGGCTGCCGGACCTGGTGCCGAGAGACGGGAGACCCGGATGCTGTTCGTCGGTGACGACT